>JAPOPM010000210.1 GCA_026712905.1 Deltaproteobacteria bacterium | reverse complement strand
TGAAGAGTCTCGGTGAAGACGTCGCCGAGATTTGATGCATAGAGCTTCGTGACGCGCTTCAGCGCGCTCTCGTGGACCCGCGCGCGTATCGTCGCCGCGGGTGGAATGAGGGTGTGGTTCATTACAGCGTCTCCATGACGGGTTGGGAAAAAACGAAGGGAATCATGTGCGGTTACGACAACTCCGGCTCCAGGAACTCACGGACCGTCGTCTTGCACTCCGCCAAGGTCGAGCCGTAGATGCTGTCCACCGAGCAGATTTCCTCCACGCCGGATGATCCCGCCCACTCGAGCATCCCGGGCTCCCGATAGAGTTCACCGATCTCCTGCCCGTCCAGGTAGACGGGAACCCGCCTGCATGGCGTGCAGCTGTCGCCGTCTTCATGCACCCTGCCGAACCTCAATGCCGGCTTCTTTCCTCTTGCGTCCTTGCCAGGGATGCCGTGACGGTCGGTCAGCCGCCGGATCAGCGCCTTGCGGGTGTCGGCGGTCTCGACAACGGGGGCCTTGCGCCTCATCATCGTGCCCACGGATTCCGTTGGATGCGTGAGGTCCGTTTCCCGGACTGCGTACCATTGCCGGTACGGGACGTTGTTCCGGTTGGTGGCGCCCAGCCTGGGGTGATGGGCGTTGTTCACGAGAACCAGCCCGTGGAACCGGTAGGCGCCGGTGTAGTGTCGATAGGATTCCATTGCCGTGTGTCCCTTCCTGTTCCCGAAATGGAAACGCCCCGCCCCGCGTTGTGCGGGGCGGGGCGCTTGGGGAGATGGGGGCAGATCAGACGCGGCGCAGGAACTCCGGGATGTCGAGTCCATTGCCGTTGTCGTGGCCGTTGGCGGCGATGGGTGCGGCATGGTGTTCGGCCGCCTCTGGGGCCTCGATGCTCACGACCGTGGAGACCGGCGGCGACTGATCGGCGGGTGCGTCGGCGTGCTCCGGCTCCACCGGCTCCGCGGCGCCTGCGCTGTCGGGTTCCGACGGCGGTTCCGTAACGGCTACGGAGTCCGTTGTGTCGGCGGGCGGCGCTGTCCCCGCACCATCACCCTCGACGCCGGCGCTGCCCGCGTCGAATGCCTTGAAGCCGGGCGGGGTCCAGGCAAGCGCGGCCGCGTGGGCGTCGGCGGCGACGCCCAGCGGAGAACTGCCGGCGGCGAAGGCCTCTTCCATCGCCTTGGCGAGCGCGGGCTTCTTGTTCTTTGCCCGCGCAGACGCCCAGGCCGGTCCCAGGGGCTCCCCGGCGATGTCGAGGATGCGGGCCCTTTTGATTGGCGGCCACAGCCAACCAGGCGGCGATTATGGGCGGCCGGGGTGGCGCGGACCGTCAGGGGGCGGCGGGCGTGGGAGCCACAGGCGCGTCCCGAGCTGGAAGCCACCGTCGCCCGGCTCGACATCGACTTCGCCGGCCAGGTGCGTCCGACCGCGGACATGCTGTGGTCCCGGATCAACAAGGGCCGCATCCTCGACATCGCCAGGGAGACCCTGGGACCGGCATGGGCCTCTGCGCGGGCCAAGAACAAGAAGCCCGCGCTCGCCAGGGCGATGGAAGAGGCTTTCGCCGCCGGCAGCCCTCCGCTGGGCGTCGCCGCCGACGCCCACGCGGCCGCGCTCGCGTGGACGCCCCCGGGCTTCAAGGCGTTCGACGCGGGCAGCGTCGGCGTCGAGGGTGATGGTGCGGGGACAGCGCCGCCCGCCGACACAACAGACTCCGTAGCCGTTACGGAACCGCCGTCGGAACCCGACAGCGCAGGCGCCGCGGAGCCGGTGGAGCCGGAGCACGCCGACGCACCCGCCGATCCGCCGCCGGTCTCGACGATCGAGAGCATCGAGGCCCCAGAGGCGGCCGAACACCATGCCGCACCCATCGCCGCCAACGGCCACAACAACGGCAACGGACTCGACATCCCGGAGTTCCTGCGCCGCGTCTGATCTGCCCCCGGGCCCCCAAGCGTCCCGCCCCGCACAACGCCGGGCGGGGCGTTTCCATTTCAGGGACAGGAAGGGACACAGGCATGGAATCCTATCGACACTACACCGGCGCCTACCGGTTCCACGGGCTGGTTCTCGTGAACAACGCCCGCAACCCCAGGCTGGGCGTCACCAACCGGAACAACGTCCCGTACCGGCAATGGTACGCAGTCCGGGAAACGGACCTGGAGCATCCAACGGAATCCATGAGCACGATGATGAGGCGCAAGGCCCCTGTCGTCGAGACCGCTGACACCCGCAAGGAGCTGATCCGGCGGCTGGCCGATCGTCACGGCATCCCTGCCAAGGACAAGGGGAAAGGGCCGGCATTGACTTTCGGCAGGGTGCGCGAAGACGGCGACAGCTACACGCCATGCAGGCGGGTCCCCGTCTATCTGGACGGGCAGGAGATCGGCGAACTGTATCGGGAACCCGGCATGTTCGAGTGGGCGGGATCGTCCGGCGTTGAGGAAATCTGCTCGGTGGACAGCATCTACGGCTCGACGCTGGCGGAGTGCAAGACGATGGTCCGCGATTTTCTGAAGAAAGGGTTGTCGTAGTCGCATACCGGGCCACCCGGACGGGCATTGGTTGGCTGGTCTTGCGCACAGTTCCCTTCGTTTTTCCCAACCCGTCATGGAGACGCTGCAATGAACCACACCGCCATCCCACCCGCGGCGACGATACGCGCGCGGGTCCACGAGAGCGCGCTGAAGCGCGTCACGAAGCTTTATGCATCAAGTCTCGGCGACGTCTTCACCGAGACTCTTCAGAACGCCCGCCGTAGCGGCGCCACCCGTGTCCGCGTCACCGTCGGCACAAACGCCGGTCAGTCCGCCCTT
>JAPOPM010000209.1 GCA_026712905.1 Deltaproteobacteria bacterium | reverse complement strand
TTCTACCGTTTGGCACGCCCCTTGGCGGATGCCCTCGTTATCCATTGCGGTGACGACCACCGTCTGATCGTCGACGGTTCCGTGGCGGGCACATTCGCGGGGTACTTCGGTCCCGTGCTCGAATCGCTGGGCCTCGACGACACCCTCGACATCGTGGAGAACGCCTGAGATAACGGAACGCGAGCGCGTCGTCCGGGACGACGACGTCAAGGGTCTCGGCGTGCGTGTCCACCCCAGCGGCCGGAAGGTCTACCATGGCAGTTTCTAGCCAGGGGTCGTCAGCGTTATGTCGTAGTCGATCAGTGCTTGTAGGAAGTCGACATGTTCGACAAGCGGCGTGAGGTCTAGGACCTTCAACTTTCCGAATGCCAATTCGAATACGGACGCGCACACATGGCCAGTGAACCTCGACTGGAAAAGGAAACCGTCCGCCTCCGGCACGTTCATGTAGGTCGCAACGGACAACGAACGGGCTGCGGCGTGGTTGGCGTCGTGAGCTACTGCCGTCGGTGCGCCTATGCGAATTGGCCCATCGCCTCGCAGGTCAACTAGTTGGACAGATTCGGTCGAGCCTATCATTACGACCAGTCTGGACTCAACGTCCGAGCGCGGGATGTCGCGACGCCTGCGCCGTGTGAATCGATTGCGAGCAAGGGCTTCCCAAAACCCACAGCGGACAGCTTCTGTCACATAGAGGACGGAATAACGCCCAGCCGGATCGCTGAAGCGACTCGGTGTGGGGACAGCGTCAAGTGCTCTTGAGCGATGGTTGCGATGAATCAGACGGTATACACGGCCGAACTGTGCGGCGCGAAGGCACCCACGAATCCGATTGGGATCGTAGGTCGCAATCACGCGAAGTCGCCCTGACCATCCCCTTCGGCGGCGGCCACGACGCGGTCGCCTTCTCCCTTGCCCAGGAGAACGATTGGTTTTGCCCCACTAAGGGACGGGCGCGGCGTGTTCAGCCAGATCCAAGCTGTATAGCCGTCGCTGAAGTGCCTGACGATCCGTTCTAGGCCGTCCAATGGCTTGCCGCTCCGATCGAACTGGCCTGCCGGGAAAACGTAGCCCCGTTTGGCCCCTTGCCAGCCGACGATCCTCCCCTTCTTCCGCCAGTCATGGACAGACTGGCGGGTCTTGAGTCCAACTCGCGCCGCTAGTTCTTCCGAAGTGAGCAATTCCTCCATCCGTCCCGGTCGTGATCGGCTAGACATCTGCACGTCCGATTCACGCGCATCGACCCTCTGGGGTTCCGCGTCTCCCAGCCACTCGATCTCCGCCTCGGCGGAAGAAGCGCGTTGATGTTCCGAAGACAACACATCCGCTACCGCGGCCAGTGCCAAGCGAACAGCGTCGGGATGTTCGACCAAAACCGCTACGTGGACATGGCTGAGAGCTCCGGCAACGGAGTGCAGTACGCCTTCCAATTCTTGGACATTCCGGTCTCTAGCGTCTTTCATAAATTCCCAAGCATCGAATGGAATGATTCAGATCATTTGTCGTCTATTTCGTCTACTTTGTCAAGAGACGACCAACAGCCTGGCCTTAAATTAAGCTGGCGTCTGCCGCGAAGGTCTCCCGCTTCAGGCGTCACCGCGGCTCCGCCTCGTGGCTGGCGTCAAAGCCATAAACGGAGCTTCCCTCACCTTACCCCGACATGGTATCGTTTTTTCGACTCAGTGTTCCAATGAGCATGATGATTACCGAGTTGTATGATGCCCTGCGGGCGGCTGGCGCCCCCGAAGAGAAGGCGCGCGCCGCAGCTCAGGCGCTGTCGGAAGAGAGTCTGGCAACCAAGGCCGACATAGCCCGGCTCGAACGGGAACTGCTGGTGGTGAAGTGGATGACCGGCGGGATCGTGGCCGGCGTCGTTTCGCTACTGCTGAGGTCCTTCTTCGGATAGATGCAGTCAGCGGCACGCGAGGTGGACGTGTTCGACCCTTTCGACAAACCCGCGGAACGCGCCTATCCGCTTGAACTCCGTCTTCTCAACTCGAAGCGCGGTTCCTCTCCGGCCATCAGGCGACGGATGTTCTCCCGGTGGCGCATCACCACCAGGACCGCGATGACGAGGGTCAACCAAACCGTTTCCACGGGAGAGGACAGTCCCCACGCGACCACCGGGGCCGCCACCGCGGCGGCCATGGAGGCGAGCGAAACCCGCCGGCTCCCCAGGACCGCCACGAGAAAGACGCCCAGCAGGGCCAGGAGGCCCAGGGGCATGGTGCCGAGGTAGACGCCGGCGGCCGTGGCAACGCCCTTGCCGCCCTTGAATCCCAGGAACACCGGATAGAGATGGCCGGCGAAAGCCGCCAGGCCGGCGGATGCGGCCGCGGCCGCGCCGAGGTCCAGCAGGTGCGCCGCCAGCACGGGCAGGCAACCCTTGGCGACATCGGCAAGCAACGTGACGAGGCCCTTCTTCCAGCCCAGCGTCCGGGCCACGTTGGTGGCGCCGATGTTGCCGCTCCCGGCGCTGCGCACGTCCACGCCCGAGGACGATCCCACCAGGAAACCCGCGGAAATCGATCCCAGGAGATAGGATAGTATCGTCAGGATGATCGGAGCCATCATGGCATCGGACCGTGCCGGCGTCCCGTACCCTGCAAGTCGCCGTACCGGCGTGTTCCCTCTACGGACAAAAAAAGGGAGGAAGCCCCAAGGCCTCCTCCCTCCATCAAAAGGCCTCTATCCTACGCGGCGGGCTTGACGTAGACGTTGCCGTCCATGCGCGACTCGGCCCCGAGCTTGGTCATGTCCGACTCGAACATCTCGCGGATGTACGCCGGCTGGTCGTAGTACTCGATCTGGTTGCCGCCGGACTTCACGTCCTTGTCCACCTTGGAGATGTCTCCGTAGCCCTCGCCCATGCTGTGTTTGATCCCGCCGAAACGCAACGGCAGGTAGCGCGCGCCGCTGGGGCCGAGATTGAAGTGCTGGTGGAACATCATCTCGGGCGGCACGAACACGCTGCCATCCTGCCAGTCATAACGCTTGGGCTCCTCGCCTTCCCACCAGAACAGCGAGAAACCCTGTCCCTTGATGATGATGACGTTGAAGCCGGGCCCGTGGCGGTGGGCCTTCTTGTAGGTCCCTACCGGGAACTCCGAGATGTGCGCGGCCATGGTGCCGTCGCACATTTCCAGGAAGACGTTCTTGCCGCCCGCGCCGCGCTCCTTCCACTCCTGCAGGTTGAAGGTGCGGGTGTCGGCGATGAAGTTGGTCTCCCAGATGCGGCCGGGGTGCTGCGTGCCCTTGCTCGAGAAGAAGTCCGGACGGCCGTCGAAGCGGTCCTGGAAGTCGTAGGGCGTGTTGAAGATGAATTGCTCGTTGTGGAACAGGCTGAAGACGATGGGCATGTTGTTGACCGAGAACAGCCGCGCCGGCTTGTCGCCTTGGCCATTGAAGTGCTGGTGATGCACGTTCAACGGCACCGAAATGAGGCTCCCTTCCTGCCACTCGAAGGTCTGCTTGGCGCCGTTGTCGTTCCAGATGGTGGTGGCGCCGCGGCCCTGCACCACCAGGATCAGCTCCTCGTAGAGGTGGCGCATGGGGTTCAGGCTCTTGCCCGGCGCGATCTCGACGATGTAGGCGCCGGTGGCATCACCCGCTCCCTCCATGTTGAACAGGGTCCCGTCACCGCCCATGCGGTCCCACCACTTGAGCGGCACCTCCTTCAGGTCCTGGATGAAGAACGTGTCGACAACGTCGACTCCTTCGCCCTTCTGCCACTTGTAGAAGTAGGGGATGTTGTCCATCGTGGTTTGCAACTCTTCAGCAGGCTTGGCCATGGGCTCCTCCCAATTTCAAGAAAATTCAAGGGGTATCTCTTACATGAGGTGCGTCGAAAAAACAACAACCGTCGCGGCCCACAACTCCCGTCACCAAATCGGCGGGACAGCCATCGGGACAGCCCCAGGACACCATCGGCCTTCCTGGGACAACCGCCTTGACAAGGCAAGACGTAAAACCTAATTTATAACTCAATTAGTTTTTCATTCACCACAAGCAGATGAAGATCCCCCCAACCCCACTCAGTTGCGAGGACATCCTGTTGAACCTCAAGGAGCCGGCCCAAGTGAAGCGGATGGGCGAGATCCTTGTGAAAGGAGGGGTTGGAGCGGCGCCCGGAGGGCGATATCAGCACTGGGAACACTTGCGACGGCTCCGGCCTCCGGACGGACTCTCCTCCGAGGAGTGGTGGGCCGCGGTCAAGTTCGCACGCCGCCAGACACGGCGGGCCGTCCCACTGGAAGACAAGGACAGACGGCCGTTTGCCTACACACTCGCGGACCCGGTGCTTGAACTACTCCACGCAATCGATCGCGACACGAGCGGCAGGATTGCGACAAGCGACCAGATCATCAATCCACAAACCAGGGAGAGATTCATCGAGAGTTCCCTGATAGAGGAGGCCATCACTTCTAGCCAACTCGAAGGCGCGTCCACGACCCGCGAAGCCGCGAAACAGATGATTCGCTCCGGCCGAAGTCCGGTGGATCGAAGCGAGAGGATGATTCTCAACAACTACCGGGCCATCCACCTCATCAAGAACTTCAAGGACGAACCGCTGACCCCGGCGGTCATCTTCCATATTCACAGGACGCTCGTTGAAGGCACTTTGGACACCGTTGCCGGACCCGACTACATGAGGAGACCGGGAGACAACATTGCGGTCTACCACGACGCCGACGGGACCTTGCTCCACACGCCGCCGCCCGCGAGGGATATCAACCGCCGCATGGCCGCCATGTGCGATTTCGCGAACAAGACACAACCCGACGCCTTCCTGCACCCGATACTCAAGGCCATCGTCCTGCATTTCTGGCTGGCCTACGACCATCCCTTTGTCGACGGCAACGGCAGGGCCGCGAGGGCGTTGTTTTACTGGTCGGCGCTTTCACAGGATTTCTGGATGTTCGAGTTTCTCTCGATTTCGGGGATCATTCGGAAAGCCCCTGCTCAGTACGCCCGGTCGTTCCTCTACACCGAGACCGATGAGAATGACCTGACCTATTTCATTCTGGCACAACTCCAGGTCATCCGGCGCGCGATTGATATCCTGTACGCCTACCTGGACAAGAAGGCTCAGGAAGTCCGGACCATTGAGCAGATCCTCCGCTCTTCCGTTTCGATAAACCATCGACAACTCGCACTCCTCGGACATGCCCTGCGACACCCCGGGGTTCGTTACACAATTGCGGGCCACAAGAAGACTCATGGCGTGACGTACCAGACCGCCAGGTCCGACCTCCTCGATCTTGCCTCTCGGGAACTGCTTGACCAGACCAAGACGGGGCGGTTCTTCAGCTTCACGGCCCCCAACGACTTGGCGAAGAGACTACAAGCATCGTCCTGAGCTCAAGCAAGCCGCCGGCACGCGCACGCGCACCCACATGCACCCGGGCCATCCGGAGCCCCAAGCCCGAAATACTAATCGTAAGTTAATTAGTAGCAACTTAGTATTTGACACGGATTCGTCGCCCCTTTACTCATTGCCGTCATGACATCGCTGCTCTCCAAACGAAGAACGCGTGTCCCACAGAGTCGTCTGGCCCGGCTGTTGACGGCGACCGTGCTGCTGGTGGTGTCCTTTGCCGGCAGCCTCGCGCCGAATGCCGTGGCGGAGCCGTTGAAGCTTGGGCTGATGATGAACTTCAGCCGAAACGCCCCGGGGCGCGCCGTCGAGAGGCGGCGGGCTTTCGAACTGGCCATCAAGCACATCAACGCGGCCGGGGGCGTGCTCGGCCAGCCGGTGCGACCGACGGTGGCCGACTCCACCCGTAGTCCGTCGGGTGCCGTGGCGGCGGCGCGGCGCCTCGTACACACCGCTGGGGTCCACGCCATCGTCGGCCCGAGTTCAAGCGCCATGGCCCTGGCGGTGGCGGAGCAGGTCACCGGCCCCGCCGGCGTTCCCACCATCAGCCCGTCGGCCACCTCGCCAAAGCTCACGACGGCCACCGACAGCGACTACCTGTTCCGCACCGCCCTCTCCGATATCGCCCAGGGTCCGGTCCTCGCCCGCGTCACCCGCGAGAGAGGCTTCCGCAACGTCGGCCTGCTCTACCGGGACGATGCCTGGGGACAGGGACTGGCCGGAACTTTCACCGCCGCATGGGACGGCACCGTGACGGCCGTTGCTTTCGAGCCGCGGCAAACCGGCTTCAGCGCGGAACTGCGGCGGAGCACCGCCGCGGGCGCCCAAGCCCTGGTGGTGGTCGCGGACGAACAAGAGACCATCGCCCTGCTGCGCGACGCCGTCGAGCTCGGGCTGTACCGCCATTTCACCTTCGGCGACGCGTCGAAAAGCCCGAACGTGGCCCGGGAGGTAGGCGCCGAACGGTTGCACGGTATGTATGGGACGGCCGGCGCCGCGGTCCCGGACAGCCCTGTCTCGGCAGCCTGGCGGGCGGCCTATGTGGCCGAGTATGGCGGCCCGCCAGCGTTTACCTATGTCCCGCAGACCTACGACGCCACCATCGCCTTGGCCCTGGCGGCCCAGGCCGCGGGGAGCACCCGCGGCGAGGCCATTCGTGACCGGCTGCGGGCCGTCGGCAGCGCGCCCGGTCTTTCGGCGAACGCCGGTCCTGAAGGGGTCGCCGCCGCGCTGCGCATTCTGGCCGCGGGCGGCGAGATCGATTACCAGGGCGCCGCGGTGACTCTGGACTGGGACCGGCACGGCGACCTGCGGCGCGGACACATCCGCATCTGGCGATTCACTCGGGACGGAGGCACCGAGGACCTCGAAACGGTCCCGTTCATCTACGAAGCGGACCCTCCGAAGCCGGGGGCGGCGGACCGTTGACTCCGGCCTGGTGGGCGCGGGCTACCCGCGCCGATGGCCTTCACGGCATTCACGAACTCCCTCACCCTTCTGGACGGAGCCCGGAGGTTCGAGGTCAGGATACCCAGGCTCACCGGCAGGGCCGGAGAGATCGGCTTGATGACGGTGCCGCGGTAGTCGCGGATATGGGCGGGAAGAGGCTCGGACAGTATCGCAACGCCCTTTCCCTGGGCAACCATGTAGCAGGCGGCCTCCTGGGTCCTCGCGTCGACCCGGATTCGTGGGCTGATGCCGCATTGCCTGAAGGCGTGCTCCGTCATCAGATGGATCTGGGTTCCCGCCGTGGCCGAAATCAGGTCCTCGCTCTCCAGCGACTCCAGTCGAATGCTCCTCTGTCCGGCAAGAGGGCTGCCCTCCGCCACCACGCATACGGCCCTGTAGTCGGCGAGTCGCTGGACATCGATGGCCGGGTGCTTCACCGGCAGGACCGCGACGCCCACGTCCTGCTGGCGCAGGGCGATCATTTCGACCACCTCGTTGTGGGGGCGAGCCTCGATGGACACCGAGACGTCCGGGAACGAATCCAGAAACGTTGCGGCGGCCTCCGTCAGCAGACCGTTCGAGACGAAGGGCGGCCCCACCACGCGAAGGTATCCACGACGCAGGGACTGGATGTCCCGGCCGGCCTTCATCAGGTGATCGAGGCTGACAAAGGCCTTGTCGACTTCCCGGTACAGGGCCTCGGCCTCCTCGGTGGGTTGCAGCGCATGGCCGCGCCGCCGGTCGAACAGGTCGAATCCCAGAGAATACTCCAGGTCGGCGATAAGCCGGCTGACCGCGGGTTGGGAGATGGCCAGCGCCTCCGCGGCGCCGGTGACGCTGCCAGCGATCATCACCGTTCGGAAGGCTTCGATTTGCCGCAGGTTCACGAGTCATCCAATCACGAGAGTGTGAAGCACAACCCATAATATACGGTTATGGCCTATGCATAAACTTCGATTTGACAAGTCCGCCGAGGCCGCCGGATCATGAGCCCAGCGGACACTCCCGCGGTCAGGGATGAAGTCAGTCTTGCCATTGGAGGTACGGCCATGTTCATGTCCCATCGGATCAAGTCGCACGTCGTGAGGTCGCTGGTCGCCATCGCGGCCTTGCTCATCGCCATGACCGGCGCTCAGGCCTTGGCCCAGAGCAAGCCGGCGAAGGTCTCCATCAGTGCCGCCAACCCCGGCGCGCCGTGGGGTATCATCGGCGCATCGTTTTCCCAAATCATGAACCAGCAAGGCGTGAAGTCCAACGTCGAGCTGGGCGGGGCTCTTTCCAACGTCGTGACCGTGTCCGACGGCCGCACCCAGTTGGGCTTTACCGCGGCCGCGGTCATTCCGCTTGCGCAGCAAGGCCAGAAGCCGTTCCCGCGGAAGATCGACAACGTTCGGTCGATCGCCGCGGTCATGACCAACGCGACGCACATCCTGGTGACCAACGAGTCCGGGGTGAAATCGCTCAAGGACCTGAAGGGCCGCCGGTTCGTCAGCCAACCGGTTGGCAACGTCAGCCAGTATGCGTTTCAACTGATCCTTGAGTCCCAGGGACTCAAGGAAAGCGACCTTCAATTGATGCGCGGCGGACAGCGGTTCGGAGCGGACACGGTCAAGAACCGCAAGGCCACCGGCTTCACGGCGACCGCGGTATTCCCCGCGGGCAACTTCGCCAACGCCTTTCGCAGCGTCCCGTCCAATTTCCTCGATATCGACGAGGAGACCTTCAAGTACGTCAACGGAAAGAACCCGGGTCTCTTCCGGCTCAGCATTCCGGCAAACACCTACGAGGGCCAGACCAAACCCATTCGTACCGTCGCCACCCGTGCGCTGCTCATCGTGCGGGACGACATGCCGGAAGAGCATGCCTACTGGCTGACCAAGACGCTCGTCGAGAACCTGCCCACGCTGCGCAAGAGCCACAAGGCCGTGCGCCGCCTCGACCTGAACATCATGGCGAACCCGCCCGCCTTGCCGCTCCACGCCGGCGCCAAACGCTACTACACCGAGGCCGGCGCCCTGAAGTAGGAACCTGCCGGTGGGGACGCGCCGGGCATTGGCGCGTCCCCACCCACATCGAGCGGGCCGTTTGATGCCAGCCATGATGCGGTACCTCGACGACGGTCAGTGGAAGAGCCACCTCATTCCGCTGATCGCGTTCGTCATGTCGACGTACCAGTTCACAGTGGGCTGGGTGGGCGAACCGATCGCGGAGATCCATCGTCCCACCCACCTTGCCTTCATTTTGGTCATCCTCTACGTCGGCCGCATCCTGAAAAACCCGCGCGGCTGGACCGGCCCCGGGAGCCTGTTGTCCATGGGCGCGGCCGCGATAGGCATCGGCGCGGCCGCCTACCTCGTGGCGAACTCCGAATACGTCGGGCAGCGCATGGTCTACGTCACGCCGGTGACTCCGGCGGAGTTCCTGTTCGGCGGGGCCCTGATCCTGGTCCTGCTGGACGCGGCCTGGCGGGCCGTGGGCTGGCTGCTGGCCGCCGTGGCCGCGGTCTTCGTTCTCTACACCCAACTGGGACCGTATCTGGCGCCGCCCTTCTGGCACAACGGCTACGAGTTCGCCAGGGTCGTCGAGCACGCCTACCTGACCGTGGACGGCATCTGGACCACACCCCTCGCCGTCTCCGCCGGCAACGTGTTCCTGTTCGTGCTCTTCGGAGCCACGTTGCTCTCGTCGGGAGCGGGGCGTTTCTTCACCGACCTGGCGAACGCGCTGACGGGACGTCAGGTGGGCGGAGCCGCCAAGACCGCGGTGGTGGGCAGCGCCTTCATGGGGACCCTTTCCGGGAGCGCCGCCGCCAACGTCGTGACCACCGGCACCCTGACCATCGCGGCCATGCGTGCCGCGGGATACAGGAAGAGCTTCGCGGCGGGCGTCGAGGCCTGCGCGTCGTGCGGCGGCCAGATCACGCCCCCCGTCATGGGGGCGGCGGCCTTCATCATGGTGGAGCTGATCGGCGTGCCCTACACGACCATCATCACCATCGCGGCCGTGCCCGCCGGGCTGTATTTCCTGGCATGTTTCATCACCGTCGACCTCGAAGCGCGCCGCCTGGGCCTGCGTCCGGGGGTGGACCAGGACTTTCCGAAGGTCTGGCAGGTGGTCAAGGAACGCGGCTACCTGCTGCTTTCCATCGTCGCGATGCTCTACTACCTGTTCCAGGGTTACCCGCCCCAGACCGCGGCCTTCTGGTCCATCGTCTACCTGATCTGCCTCGTGGTGATCTTCGATGCGGAGGGACGGCGGACATGGGTGCTCGCGCTCGTTCCCGTGGCGTTCGCTGGTTGGTTGCTCTACTGGGAGTTCAGAACCATCCCGGCACTGACCGGCGCGCTCCTTACCGCCGCGGCCGTCATGCTGGCCATCGACGGCGGGGTGCGCGGTCGGTTCGTCCGGATCATATGGAACGCCTGGATCGAGGCGCCGCGGATGATGATCCCCGTCGCCGTGGCCACCGCGGTGGGCGGCCTGATCATCGGCATGGTCACGCTCACCGGACTCGGCGAGCGGCTGAGCGCGGTCGTCCTCTGGGCGGGTCAGGGCTCGCTCTTGCTGACGCTGCTCTTCACCATGATCGCCGCGGTGATCATGGGGATGGGCATGCCCATCGCGGGAGCCTACGTGGTGCTGGCGGCACTTCTGGCCCCGGCCCTGGAGGAAATGCTGGTGCCCATCTACACGGCGGCGTACGGTCTCGATACCGGCGCCGCCGTGACCCTGGCGCTCCTGTCATCGCACTTGTTCATCATCTACTCCGCGTCGTGGGCCAATCTGACGCCGCCGGTAGCCATCGCGGTCTATGCCGCCGCGGCCATCGCCGATTCCGAACCCTGGGAAACCTGCGTGCAGGCGCTCAAGGTGGGCCTGCCGATCTTCATACTGCCGTTCCTGTTCGTCTACGGCCCGGAGCTGCTGTTCCAGTTCGAGCTGACGCGCATCGTCTACACGACCGCCACGGCGGCGATGGGAATCTTCGCCTTCGGCATGGGCAGCATCGGCTGGATGCTCGCTCCGCTGAGTGTTCCCGTGCGCTTGTGCGCCATCGGCACCGGGATCCTGCTGATGGCCCCCGAAGTCGCCTCCGACGCCGCGGGCGCGGTCCTGCTCGTCCTGCTCCTGACCTACCAGTACCGGCGCCACCGCTCCCGCCCCGCGGAGGCCGGCGCCTCCTCCACTGACACGAGCCGGTTGCCGCGCCAAGGAGGAGATCCCGCATGAGCCGGCTGAGTCTGGGCATCGACATCGGCGGAACGTTCTCCGACCTTGTCGTCTACGACGCGGACCGTGAGGGACTCTTCTCCCACAAGGAGTTGACGACACACGACGATCCGGCCAGAGGCGTGCTGGCCGGCGTGGAGACCCTCCTGGACGGACACGGGCTACCGGGCAGCCGCATCGACCGCGTCGTCCACGCAACGACGCTCTTCACCAACGCCCTGGTGGAGCACAAGGGAGCGGTCACCGGGTTGCTCACCACCGCCGGGTTCCGGGACGTGATCGAGATCGGGAGGGAGCGGCGCTTCGAGCTGTACGATCTCGAGATCCGGCGGCCCGAACCGCTGGTGCCGCGCAACCTGCGGCGCGATGTTGCCGAGCGAATGGACAAGCATGGTCGTGTCCGGGTTCCCCTGGACCTCGACAGGCTTCTGGCCGAGACCCGGTTGTTGGCGGACCAGGGAGTCTCGTCCATCGCCATCGTCTTCCTCCATTCGTACGCCAATCCGGCGCACGAGCGCATGGCCGCGGACGCCATCCGAAAGCGGTTCCCCGACATGAGCATCAGTTGCTCGTACGAGATCGCGCCGGTCATCCGGGAGAACGAGAGGGCCTCCACCACCGTCGCCAACGCCTTCGTCAAACCGTTGGCCAACCGCTATTTCCACAGGCTGGAGACCGAGTTGGCGAAACGCGGGGTGACGGCCCCGATCCTGATGATGCTCCCAAGCGGCGGCCTCACCAGCCTCGCCGACGTCAAGTTGGCCCCCATCAAGGTGTTGGAGTCGGGGCCCGCGGCCGGCGTGATCGCCGCGGCGCAGTTCGGCGCGGAAGACAGCTTTCGGGACCTCATGGCCTTCGACATGGGGGGCACGACGGCCAAGCTGTGCGTGGTGGAGGATGGAGAGCCGTCCATCACCTATCTGTTCGAGGCGGCGCGGCAGAAGCGGTTCCTCAAGGGCAGCGGCATGCCCATCCGCATCTCCACGGTGGAGCTCATCGAGATCGGCGCGGGCGGCGGTTCCATCGCGCATCGGGATCACCTGGGCCTCATGAAGGTGGGACCGCAAAGCGCCGGGGCCGATCCGGGACCGGCCGCCTACGGCCTCGGCGGGAAGGACCCGACGGTGACCGACGCCAACTTCGTGCTGGGATATCTGAATCCCGACGGCTTTGCCGGCGGCAGCATCACCATCGAGCCGGGCAAGGCCGGGAAGGCCATCGCCAGGCTCGCCCGGGAAAGCTCACTGCCGGCCGAGCGCGTGGCCTGGGGCATCGTCGACGTGGTCAACGAGAACATGGCCGGCGCGGCCCGGGTGCACATAGCGGAGCACGGCCGGGACCCCTCCCACTTCGTGCTCGTCGCCACCGGCGGCGGCGGCCCGCTGCATGGGTACTACGTGGGCAAGAAGCTGGGGGTCCGGCAGGTGCTGTGTCCGTCGGGCGCGGGCGTCGCCTCGGCCATCGGTCTGTTGCGCGCGCCGGCGCGCGTGGACGAAATGAAATCCGTCGTCGTCCCCCTCGAAACCCTCGACTGGCGGGGACTGGAGGAGGCTTTCGTGGAGTTGGAGAACAAGGCCGGGGCGCTGCTCGCCACCACCGGAGCGGACGCCCGGAGCTCCCGGGTTCAGCGGCTGGCGGACATCCGCTTCGTGGGCCAGGCGTTCGAGATCGTGGTCGGTCTCCCGGACGGACCCTACACCCGGACAAGCCGTCCGGCCATCATGAGGGCCTTCGAACGGCGCTACGTCGAGAAGTATTCCCGGAGCCCGCGCAACACCCAGGTGGAAATCATCAACATCCGCGTATCGGTAACCGCCGACGCCGAGGACTTCCCGGTCTCCGGACCGAACGGGGCGCCGGCAGCGCGGGCCACGGCCCTGAAGGGCCGGCGGAAGGTCTTCTTCCCCGAGTACGGGAAGTTCCGCAACACGCCCGTCTATGACAGACTCCTCTTGCGGGCGGGCCAGTCATTCGACGGCCCGGCCGTGATCGAGGAGCCCATGTCCACCATCGTGGTGGGTCCGGGGGGACGGTTCACCGTGCGCAAGACCGGACACGTCCTGGTCGACATTCCATGAGGCCGCTGGAGGGGGCACCTACAATGCGGAACGGAACCAAAAGCAGGGCAACCGGAAAGGTCCGGACCGCCGGCGCGGGCAGCGCCCGCGGGAACGGCCGGGAGGCGTTCGATTCCATCACGCTGGAACTGGCCTGGACGCGGCTCGTCTCGGCCACCGACGAGGCCGCGGAGACCCTCAAGCGCACCTCCTTCTCCACGCTGGTGAACGAGTCCAACGACTACGCCGTGGTCATCACGGACTCTAAGGGCGACCTCATCGTCCAGAACACGGACAGCATCCCCGCGTTCATCGGCACGCTTCCCGTGACCGTGAAGCACTTCGTCCACGAGTTCGACGAGGAGTTGCAGGAAGGCGATGTCCTCGCCACCAACTACCCCTGGATCGCATCCGGACACCTCAACGACATCACGCTCGTCAAGCCCCTGTTCCGCGACGGCAAGGTGTTCGCGTACGCCGGAAGCTGCGCCCACGCGCCCGACATCGGCGGACGAGCGCGGTCCCAGGAATCCCGGGAAGTGTTCGAAGAGGGTTTCATGATCCCGCCGATGAAGGTCTTCCGGGCGGGAGAGCCAGACCACACGTTCTTCAAGCTGTTCCTCTTCGCTTCACGCATGCCGGATGAAACCGAGGGTGACATCTGGGCCGCCCTCAACGCCCTGAAGCGAGCGGAACAGCGGGTCGGCGAGATCCTGGACGACTACCGTCTCAAGGACCTCGACGGCGTCTCCCACGAGATCAACAAGCGCGGGGAGACGGCCATGCGGAAGGCGATCCGCGCGCTGCCGGACGGCGTCTACCGCTCCGGGTTCGAGACCGACGGCTTCGAGGACCCGCTTCACTTCGAGACTCGCATCACCATCAGGGGCGGCCGCATGCTCCTGGACTACGAGAACACCTCCGCCGCGGTCCCGCGGGCCATCAACTGCCCCATGACCTATACCTTCGCCATGACGGCCTACGCCTTGAAGTGCCTGTTGCTGCCGGAGCTTCCCAACTGCGAAGGACCACTCCGCTGCATCGAGGTGCACGCTCCCGAAGGCTGCATCCTCAACCCGTCCTATCCGTCCGCCGTGGGCTGCCGGACCGCCGTGGGGCAATACGTGCCTCCGCTGATCTACGCGGCCTTGGCCAAGATCGTGCCGGAACGGGTCATGGCCGCTCCGGGGTCGCCGCTATGGAGCTGTGTGCAAAGCGGCCGCCGGCCCAACGGCAAAGCGTACACCAACGTGCTGTTCTTCAACGGCGGCATGGGCGCCACCGCGGCCAAGGACGGCGAACCCTGCTACTCCTGGCCGAGCAACGTCTCCAACGTGCCCGTGGAGATGACCGAGGCCATGAGCCCGCTGTTCGTTCACCACAAGGCGCTGGTGCCGGACAGCGGGGGCAAGGGGAAACATCGAGGCGGCCTGGGCATCGAGACCCTGTTCGAGGTCGAATCCGAAACGCCGGTGACCCTGGGCTTCATCGCGGAACGGGTCGCCTTTCCCGCGCCGGGCCTGCTCGGCGGCAAGGACGGCGGCAAGGGGCTGGTCCGGATCGACGGCAAGAACGTCGACCACCGCAACGACCACTTTCTCGGCAAGGGCGGGACGGTGCTGATGCGCACGCCGGGCGGCGGCGGGCTGGGACCGCCGTCAAAGCGCTCCGGGAAGCTCATCGAGCGCGACAAGGAGCTCGGTTACATCACCCGATGGTGAAGCCTTTCCCGTCCCGGAGGTGGCACATGTCCAGTATCGCTGACATCCGTTCCGATTTCCCGGCGCTCGATGACTCCATCTACCTGAACGTCGCGGCGCGCGGCCTGCTGTCACGGACCGCCCGTCAGGCGCTTGGCGACCTCGCCGACGGCCACATGCACGGGACCGCGGTCAAGGAGGACTGGATCGCGCTGGGAGGCCGGGCGCGGTCCGGCTTCGCCCGGATCTACCATGCCGAGCCCGACGAGATCGCCTTCACCAAGAACGTCTCCGACGGCCTGAACACCATCGCGGGCGCGCTTCCATGGGGCTCCGGCGACAACATGGTCTTTTGCCCGGACTTCGAGCATCCCAACAACGTGTACACCTGGCTCAACCTGAAGCGCCGCGACGTGGACGTTCGGATGGTGCCGTTGCGGGACAACGCCCTGGACGTGGACGGCCTGATCGAGCGGCTGGACACGCGCACCCGGCTCCTGACGGTGTCGTCCGTAAGCTTTTGCACCGGGTTCAGGGCCGACCTCAAACGGCTGGGAGAGACCTGTCGGTCCAACGGCACGTTCTTCCTGGTGGACGCGGCGCAGTCCTCGGGCATCATCGACGTGGACGTCCATGATTGCCACATCGACGGCCTCGCCACATCCACCAGCAAGGGCCTGCTGGGACTCTACGGGCAGGGTTTCCTCTACTGTGATCGGGCCTGGATAGAGCGCCTCACGCCCGCCTATCTCAGCCGGTTCGGCATCGATGCGGGCGGCATCCACGAATCCGAGATGGGTCCCCTCGACTACTCGCTCTACCCCAGTGCCCGCAGGTTCGAGGTGGGCAACATGAACTGGCCCGGCATCATCACCGTCGATGCTTCCATGCAACAGTTGCTCGAGGTTGGCGGCGCCGCGATCGAGGAGCACGCGGTGGCGCTGTCCAAACGCCTGTCCGACGGATTCGGTGACCTCGGCTATCCGGTTCAACAGCCGCCCGACGAAGCATCCCGCAGCCATATCGTGACGGTGGGAAACCGCACCGAGCATGGCGCCCGCAAGACCGAGAGCACCCACCTGAACCGGCTGTCCGAGGCTCTGACGCGGTCCGGAGTCGTCCACTCGGTCCGGCGCGGGGTTCTGCGTTTCGCCACCCATATGTACAACAACGACCAGGACGTCGATCACGTGCTGGATATTGCCCGGGGTTTCCGTGACATGGGAGGGCCGGGGCCGGGCTAGTGTGGTGTCCGCCGCCGGCTTCCGCCGGGATGAACCGCAAGAACGGACGCGGGCGCTTGTTTGACACCGCCGCTGGGGCTTCCCTATATTCACTGCGTTCTCAACGCCTTCGCGACAACGCCGATTTCCCTCGCCAGGAGTTTTCTCATGTGGATCAACGAACCGCGCGCCAAGCGGCTGCTGGCCGCACACGACCTCGACGGCCTGCTGGCCGCCACCAATATTCCCAACGTCTTCTACCTGAGCGGGGTGTGGCGCCGGCAGGATATCGCCGCCGTGGTCACCCGCGACGCGGTGACCGCGCCCTGGCTGGTGATTCCCCGGTCCGAGGTGGACTACATGGTGGACACGGTGCCGCCGGCGGGGGGGGTGACCTACGGCACCTTCCACCGGGTCATGGAGGACAACGGGCCGCTCACGCCGCGTGAGCAGCGCATCCGCGAACTCGGCATCGACCCGGAGCCGGTGACCAACTTCTTCGAGGGCCTCGTGCGCACGCTGGAGAACGCGGCGCTCGACCGCAGTCGGCTCGGCTACGACGAGCGAGGCCTGGATCCGGCGCTGGCAGAGCGCCTTCGGGAACGGTTCCCGCACCTGGAGCTGGTGCCCGCCATGGCCGTGTTCCGCGAGATCCGCATGGTCAAGAGCCCGGCCGAGATCGAGCGCATGACCGAGGCGGTCAGGGTCACGGAGCAGTCCATCTACGAGGCCGCCCACGAGGCCCGCGAGGGCATGACCGAGGCGGAGATGTGCCTGGCCTTCGACCTGGGCCAGGTACGGCGCGGCGCCGAACCCAACATGAACCACGTGGGTTTCGGCCGCAGCGCCGCCCTGGGCATGACCAACATGCCCGACGACACCCTCAAGGTCGGCGACATGATCCGTTTCGACGTCGGATGCCTCTACAAAGGCTACCTCACCGACATGTCGCGGACCTTTTCATTCGGTCCGCCGGACGACAAATTCTCCAGATATTACAATGCTGTACTCAAAGGCCAAGATCTGGCCCTGAGCCTTGTCAAGCCGGGCAAGGTGGCCTCCGAGATCTTCCACGACACCGTGGCCGAGGTGCGCGAAACCGGCATCCCGCACTACGCCCGCCAGCACGTGGGGCACGGCATCGGCCTGGGCCTGGGCGGCTACGACCGGCCCACCATCGCCCCGAGCGACGACACCCCGCTGGAGGCCGACATGGTGCTGTGCATCGAGACCCCGTACTACGAAATGGGCTGGGGCAGCGTCCAGGTGGAGGACATGATCGTGGTCACCGAGGACGGCTACCGGCGCCTCACCTCCGTGCCGCGCCACCTCCAGGTGCTGGAGCCGCGTTCGTGACCGTGTGCCCCACCACGGGTTTTCCGCTTCTCAGACTGTGTCAAGACTCTCAAGGCGGGGACGTTACGAATACGTCATTGCCGCGGAAGTGGCTGGGTCGAGAGTTTGGTTGGATGAGTATGGGCACCCACTCCCCGAGTCGTCATTCCCGCACCCTCTCGAATGGCCCTTCCCGCACCCTCTCGAATAGTCATTCCCGCGGAAGCGGGAATCCAGGCGGGGTGAGGCGGGGAATACGCCCGTTTGCCCCCTCCCCACCCATGGATTCCCGCTTCCGCGGGAATGACAAAACCGGGGGTTGGCGCCAATTCTTGTCCGGGCGCCGTTATGACACAGCCTGGGAAGCGGGAATTCGGAGGTGAAGCGGGGCCAAATGGCGCGTCTTGCGAACCCGCGCTTCCGGCTTCCTCTCGAATGACAGCATAGGATAGTCGTGCCGTTTCCTGAAGTTTTGACATGAGCCACCTCACCGGCCTCGCCTGTATCCGTTGTAACGCATCCTTCGGCATCGAGCCCCGTTTCGACGGATGTCCGGAATGCCGGGCCCAGGCGCCCGCCAACCTGACGCCGCGATACGACCTCGACGCGGCCGCGCGGACGCTGTCCGCCGAGTCGTTGCGGGACCGGCCTTCGGACATGCGGCGCTACCGCGAGCTGCTCCCCCCGGACGTCCAGGACGCGGCCACCCTGGGCGAGGGCGGGACACCGCTGCTCCACTGCCAACGTTACGGCCGACGGCTCGGCCTCGAACGGCTCTACCTCAAGGACGAATCCCAGAACCCGTCAGGCTCCTTCAAGGACCGGCTGGCGTTCGCCGCCCTGGCCATGGCCGGGCGCTTCGGCGCCAGGGCGGTGGGGGTCAGTTCCACCGGCAACGCCGGCGCCGCGGCCGCGGCCTATGCCGCCCGCGCCGGGCTGCCCTGCATCGTCCTCACCGTCCAAGGCGCGGCCTCGGCAATCGTCACCCAGATGCAGGCCTACGGCGCCATGGTGGTGGCGACCCGCACCAAGGCCGACCGTTGGAACCTCTTGCAGACCGGGGTGGCCGAGTGGGGCTGGTATCCGACCTCGCCCTACTTCGGTCCGCCCGTGGGCAGCAACCCTTACGGCGTGGACGGCTACAAGACCCTCGCGTACGAGGTGTGCGAGCAGTTGGCGTGGGAAGCGCCCGACTGGTGCGTGCTGCCGGTGGCCTACGGCGACGCGCTGTTCGGCATGTGGAAGGGCTTTGAGGAGCTGGCCGCTTTGGGGTTGATCGCCAGGAAGCCGCGCATGGTGGCCGCCGAGATGGCCGGCTGTCTTTCGGCCGCCCTCGCCTCCGGCGACGACGCCATCCCAGAGATCGCAGCGCCTTCCCCGTACGTGGCCGGCTCCATCAGCGTCAACCAGAGCACGTACCAGGCGATGCACGCCCTGCGCGCCTCCGGCGGCGTGGCGCGCGTAGCGCGGAACGAGGAACTGCTGGGACTGCAACGGGCCTTGGCCGCGGACGAAGGCATCTACGCCGAGCCCTCATCGCTGGCCGCCCTTGCCGCGTTGCATCGGCTGTGCGAAGAAGGCCGCATCGCCCGGAACGACACGGTGATGGTGCTGAACACCGCCAGCGGCCTCAAGGACACCGCCGCCACCGCCGCGGCCGTACCCGAGATCCCCACAGTGGACGGCGGCACCACGCAATTCTTGGAGACCTTGAAGGATGCGTACGGCTACCGCGCGGAGGGATAAGATAGCCTCCTCCGTCATTCCCACGAGACAGGCTGGGTCAAGACCGGTGAGGCACCGCCCCTCCGAGTCGTCATTCCCGCGGAAGCGGGAATCCAGGGGCGGTGGTGGGGCACTACAGTGGATTTCCCCGCCTCGCCACCCCTGGATTCCCGCTTCCGCGGGAATGACGATCTGTTACGTAGTTGCCTCATGAGTTTTGACACAACCTGTTCCGCGGGAATGACGACTCGGGGGGCGGCGCCAAACCTTGTCCGGACGACGTTTTGACACACCCTGGGGAAGCCGGAATCCAGGGGCGGAGAGGAAGGGCCGGCAACCACTCATGAAATTCAGCATCCAACTCCCCACCTGCACCGAAGGCCTCGTCAACCCGGTTCCGTTCGTGGAACCGGAAGAGTTCATTCACATGGCCCAGGAAGCCGAACGGCTGGGCTACGACGCCGTCTGGGGCAACGACCACATCACCCCGGCGGCCTACGCGCGCCAGAAGTGGCCCGAGCCGCCTAACTTCTACGAGGTGCTGGTGACTCTGGCGGCGGTGGGTGCGCGCACCACGCACATCCGGCTGGGCACCGCCGTGCTGGTGCTGCCGCTGCGGGACCCGGTGCTGCTGGCGAAGCAGGTGAGCACGCTGGACCGGTTCACGGGCGGCCGGGTGATCCTGGGCACCGGCATCGGCGCCTACCGCGAGGAGTTCGACGCCCAGTGGCCGCGGCGCAAGGCCGAGCGGCGCGGCGACCTGCTGGACGAGAGCCTTGAGGCGCTGCGGTGCCTGTTCCGGGACACGGACGCCACCTACGAAGGCCGGCACATCGCCTTCCGGAACATCGCCATGCGCCCGAAGCCGCTGCAGGACCCGCTGCCGATCTTCGTGGGCGGCCACAACGAGGCCATGATCCGGCGCGCGGCCAAGGTCGGACAGGGCTGGCTGCCCGGCTGGCGCCCCTTCGAGCAGATCGTGGAGCGCGTGGCGCTGCTGCGCCGCCTCACCGAGGAGGCGGGCCGGGAAACCAGGGCCGTGGAAGCCTGTTCCCAGTTCACCCTGTGCATCGGCAAGACCGTGGAGGCGGCGCGCGACCGGTACCGCAAGACGGGCATGGTGCAGCACCGCGTGTCGCTGGCGCACACCGGCCGCGACCCGGCCCTGGCCGAGACTCACAACCTCATCGGCAGCCCCGCCAGCATCCTGGAGCAGGTGGCGTTCCTGGAAGAGGCCGGCATCGACCACGTGTGCGCGTTGCAATTTCCGTCGGATACCGGCGCCGAGATGCTGGAGCAGATCCAGTGGCTGGGCGAAGAGGTGATGAAGCCGTTCCACGGCAGGTAAGGGAGGAAAGGTAGTCTCATGTCACAGCCAAAGACCACGGTAGGATACTTGCTGCCCACGCGCGAGATCGTGATGGCGCAGGCGATCCCCGACTGCGGCCGCATCATGGACCTCGCGGAGAGCGCCGAAACCCTGGGCTTCGACTCCATCTGGGTGGGCGACAGCATCCTGGCGCGGCCGCGGCTGGAGCCGTTGACCACACTGGCCGCGGCGGCTTCGCGCACCAGCCGGGTGAAGCTCGGCACCGCGGTGCTGCTCCCGGCCCTGCGCCATCCCGTCGTACTCGCCAACGAGATCGCCAACCTCGACCTCCTGTGCAACGGCCGGCTCATCCTGGGCCTGGGCATCGCCGGCAACAACGACCTCATCAAACGCGAGTTCGCCGGTTGCGGCGTGGATTCCCGCCACCGCATCGGCCTCTTCGAGGAGGGCGTCGCCCTCATGCGGCGCCTATGGACCGAAGAGGAGGTGACCTTCCACGGGCGCCACTTCCAGCTCGACGGCGTGCGCCTGGGGCTCCATCCGGCACAACCCTCCGGCATCCCGCTGTGGCTCGCCGGCAGCGTGGACAACGCGCTCCGCCGGGTGCTGCGGCTCGGCGACGGCTGGTTCCCGCTGCCCAACTCCCCGGAGAGCTTCGCCCGCAACTGGGAGCGGATCGAATCTCTGGCGCAAGAGATGGGACAGGACGCCGCCCGGCTCGCCCGCGCCGTCTACGTCACCGTCAACCTGAACGACGACACCGCCCAGGCCGAGCGCGAGATGCGCGCGTTCATGGAAGGCTATTACAAGGTGTCCTACGAGACCATGGTGGCCGTGCAACCCCCATGCAACGGCCCGGCTGCCCGATGCATCGAATGGCTCCAGGCCTACGTGGAGCAAGGCGCCGAGACCATCGTCGTGCGTTTCGGCAGCCCCGACCAGACCGCCCAGCAGGAACGCTTCGCCGCCGACGTGCTGCCCGCGCTCCGCGCCGCCTGACAGGGAACGCCACCGGAAGGAAAGCATGTCCAACATCCAATTCGACCTCGGCTTCAGCTCGCGCACCATCGCCGCCTACCCCCTCGCGCGGCGCATCGCCATCATCAAGAGTGCAGAGGCGCTGGGCTTCGACCGCCTGTGGCATTCCAACGAGAAATTCGGCCGCGACATGGTGGCCAACATGACCCTGAGCGCCGCCCACACCGAGCGCATCGGCATCGGCGCCGCCGTCACCGACCCCTACAGCGTCCACCCCGCCCTCACCGCCGCCGCCATGGCCACCGTGGACGAGATCTCCTCGGGCCGCGTCATCGTGGGTATCGGCGCCGGCGGCTCCGGCTTTCCCGCCATGGGCATCCAGCGGGCGCATCCGGTGGCGGCCACCGGCGACGCCATCGCCATCATGCGCGGCATGTGGGCCGGCCAGCCGGCGACCGTGGACGGCAAGGTCGTCAGCGTCCGGAGCGGCGTTCTGGGGTTCAAGGCCCGCGCCGACATCCGCATCGTCATCGCGACCCGCGGACCCGCCATGTTCCGCCTGGCCGGCCGCGTCGCCGACGGCGCCATGATCGCCACCATGGCCACCCCCGAGGGCGTGGGCATCGCCCGGGATTTCGTACGCCAAGGTGCGCGCCAGGCCGGCCGCGACCCCGGCGAGATCGAGATCATCTCGCGCGTCGACACCTGCGTCGACCGGGACCGCGACAAGGCCCGCGCCGGCGTCAAACAGATGATCGCGTTCCTGTTGTGGAGCAGCTACCCCAACCGCGACTTCGTCGCCCAGTTGGGCATGGAGGTCCCCGCCGACCTGGAGGCCATGATCGCCAAGCGCGACTACGAACTCATGTTCGAAGCCGGCCCCCTGGTCCCCGAGGAGTTCGTCGACGCCTTCGCCTGGGCGGGTACCCCGGAGGAAGTCGCCGCCAAGATCAGTCGCATCGCCGACATGGGCATCCGCCGCTTCGGGACCTGGGTGCTGGCCCCGCCCGAGGGCGGCATCGAGTCGGTCATTCAGTTGATCGCGGAGGAGGTGATGCCACGGGTGCGGCTGGCGTCGCTTGTTTGAGTAACGCCAAGCTTCGCGGCATTCTTCGGCGTGGCGAGGGATGCCCTCAGGGCCGTCGTCACCAAGGCTGGAACTAGGACACGCGGCCTCGCCCTAAGTCGCCGGTAATCTTCGGCAATTTCTTTATTTGTCACGCCTTTGTCTTATTTGACATGTCTGATAGCAATACGCTGGTCTTCTACGAAGAGGCAACCAAGAGTAACCGCATCCTCCTTATCGGCGATAATCAACAGGAGAACTCCCATGAAAGGACAACGGATTGCTGCCAGCATGCTTGCGCTCATCGGTGCACTGGCGCTAACAGGCTGTGCGAGCCAACCAACTAAAATTGCTGCGCAAGATGTGTCTCCCTTGCTATACAAAGATTATGATTGCGATCAGCTTGTCGCTGAATCGCACCGCATCAGTCGTCGAGTTCACACGCTTCATGCCCAATTGAAGTCGACGGCCGATGCTGACGCAGCGCAGATGGGCATCGGCTTAGTCCTCTTCTGGCCGACGCTACTTTTTCTCGAAGGCGGTGACGGTCCCGAGGCGCAGGAGTATGCCCGACTCAAGGGCGAAAGGGACGCGATTGAAACTGTCTCCATACAGAAGAAATGCGGCATTGAATTCAAGCCCTTGATCCCAAAGGATAAGCCGGAGGGTTCGTAAGAAAGAGGAAGTCTGCATTCATGCAACAGGCCGGTTAGCTGCACGAACACGTAGGTATCAGTCTCTTAGCGACGGATCATACTTTTGTCGCCGAAAGGCCTGGACGTCGAACGGTGGATGTCCGCTTGAAATCTTCTGGCGCAACGTTGCGAGGCGGGAACAATCGACCCGTCTGGTTCGCAGCACAAGGCTGTCGGCCCCTTCTTCCAGTTCGAGTTGGTCGCCGGCACCCACACCCAGCGCATCCAGTACCCGTGCCGGCAATGCAATTTGTCGTTTTGATGAAATCTTGACGATCATAGGGACCCTCATTCACATCCCAACCCGGCAAGGCGGCGCTACGCTTGTTGAAGGCCAACCCCCCAACCGCTTGGACTACGAAAAGCGCCTCCAGCGCGGTCTTCTCACAGCCCCCGCAACGCCGAAAGCACCATCTCCACCAGAATCCGCGGCGATCGCGTCAGCGGGTCGGTGACCGAGATGCCGAGCTGGTCCTGGTACCGCGCGATGGCGGTGCTGACGTCGGCGTCGGTCATGTTCTCGTGGTTGATGGTGAGGCCGATGACCTTCGTGTCGGAGAAGGTCTGGATGAGATGGATCTCGTCGGCCGGGTCCGGCATCGGCATGTGTTCAAAGTCGGCACGATGGGCTCGCGCGGGTGCGTGCTGGAGCACGACGCCGTCGGGACAGGCGCCGCGGAGGATCAAGGCCGAGGTCGGGTAGGCGGGATGACTGAGGGCGCCTTGTCCTTCGACGAGGATCACGTCGGGTTTTTCGGCTTCGAACGCTTCGATGATCGTCGCTTCGAGCTCACCGGCGCAGAACTGTGAAGGAACGGCGTCGAGGGCGACCCCATAGCGGGCTCCCTGGATCAGGCCGGTCTGGCCGGTGCCGACCATGACCGCCTTGACGCCGCGGTCATTGAGTGCCTGGGTCATGACGGTCGCGGTGGTTCGCTTGCCAACAGAACAATCGGTGCCGAGAACGGCGATGCGCAGGCTGGTGACCTCCGCGATACGACCGCTGAAGGTTCTCAGGCGCTCCTTGGCGGGGGGCTTTCGGACATCGAGTATCCTTACGTTCCGTGCGACGCTCGCCGCAACGAACTCCGGGTCGTCGCTCAAGAACTCGTGAAGGCCGCTCACGATGTTCATCCCCAGGTCGATGGCCTCCAGCAGAACCCCCCGATCGCGAGTCGACAACATGCCGCTCGCGGGAGCCATGCCGAAAATAAAGTAGTCGGGCGTGGTGTCGGCGCGCGCCAGCGCATCGGCCAGGTCGCGGCAAATGGGAATCCCCTTTGGCGGCTCTCCGAGCACGACGCCGGTATCAAGACCGGCCTTCTCGCTGTCGATGACCGAAAGGATTCTGTAGAGCTCGGAGTGACGGACGAGGCCGTTTGCAGTCTTCCCATCAATGGCACCGAAGTTTGCCTCGCAGTACACGATGGCCGTCGCGACTTCGGCTGGCGATTGTGCGGTGTTATGAGCGAGCGGTACGATAAGGTCCCCTTTCTGCAAGGCTGAAAAACAAGGCTTCGAGCGCTTGCCCGAGAGGCCGGATTCGACTCGCCCGTATTCCGTCCCGAACGGTGGCCGGCTATTCGACAGATGCAACGCGCCGCTTCGCCCGCATCCACTCCCACCCCAGCAGGGCCGCGCCCACCGCCAGGCCGACGATGTTCCACGCAAGCCACGGCGTGACCATGCCCAGGCTGGCGGCGAGGAAGAGCAGGCGGGTGATGCCATCAAGGTTCCTGTAGCAGTAGCCCTGTACGGCCATGCCCATGGCGATCATGCTCAACACCGCGAAGGCGACCGTTACGGTGACCTCAACGGCGGTGCCGATGGTGATAAGCGCGGAGTTGGCCACGAACGCGTACGGGAGCACGAAGGCGGGCAGGGCCAGCTTCACGGCCTCGATGGACGTGGGCACCACCGGCGACTGGGCGATGGCCGCCGCCGCGTAGCTCGTTGGCGCGGTGGGCGGGGTGATGGCCGAGATGGCGCAGAAGAAGATCACGAACAGATGGGCCTGGGGCACGATGGCATCGGCGTCGAGGCCCATGTTCCTGAGCATGACCACCAGGGCCGGGATGGCGATGCCCACCTGCACGATGTAGGCGGACGACAGCGGCAGGCCCATGCCCAGAATGATGGCGGTGATCATGACGAAGACCAGCGCCAGCAACAGGTGCCCGCCGGCCAGGTCGACGATGACGCCGGAGAACTTGATGGCGACGCCGGTGAGGTCGAAGATGCCCACCATGATGCCGGAGGTGATGATGGCCACGGCCACCACGGTGGACTGGATGCCGCCCTGCACCAGGGCGTCCCAGATGTCCTTGAGGCCCATGCGCGTTGCCTTGCGGAACCAGCTCACGATCACGATGCCGACGATGCAGCGCACCACCGCGTAGCCCGGGCTGAAACCGGCCACCAGCAGATAGATGAGGATAATCAGGGGCAGCGCCAGGTGCCCCCGGTCCATGATGGTCTTCTTGAGGCTCGGCAGGTCCTCCCGCGGCACCGTCGGGATCTTCTCCTTGACCGCGTAGATGTGCACCATGATGCCCACGGCGAGGAAGTACAGCACCGCGGGGACCAGGATGTACTGCATCACGTTGACGTAGGGGA
>JAPOPM010000208.1 GCA_026712905.1 Deltaproteobacteria bacterium | reverse complement strand
TTCGCCCTCGGACGACAGCACGGTGGCGCGCTTCTCGCGCTCCGCGCGCATCTGCTTCTCCATGGCGGAGAGCACGTCCGACGGCGGGTTGATGTTCTTGATCTCGTAACGGAGGACCTTCACGCCCCAGGGATCCGACGCTTTGTCGAGCTCCTCGACCACCCTCAGGTTGATGTGGCCCCGCTCCTCGAAGGTCTTGTCCAGCTCGATCTTGCCGATCTCGCTACGCAGCGTGGTCTGGGCGAGCTGGGAGATGGCGAAGATGTAGTTGCCGATGCCGTAGGACGCTCTTGCCGGGTCCACCACCTGCAGGTAGAGAACGCCGTCCACCCCGACCTGGACGTTGTCCGAGGTGATGCAGATCTGCTCCTCGATATCCAGCGCGTGCTCCTTGAGGCTGTGGCGGTAGGCGACACGCTCCAGGAACGGCACCAGGATGTTGAACCCCGGGTTGAGTGTTCGCGAGAACTTTCCGAGATTTTCGATGACGTAGGCGTTCTGCTGCGGCACCACCACCGCCGTCTTGATCAGCACCACCAGCACCACGAGGGCGATAACGCCCGTCGTGATCAAAAAACCGAGATTGGCTTCCATTTACTTTCCTTCCTCGGGTTCGTTCACCCTGTCGCCCGGCAGCCCCTCGATGGACAGATTCAGGCTGTCTCTCCCCACCACCCGCGCCTGGGCGCCCGCCAGAATCGGCGTCGAGCCCACGTTGACCGCGGTCCACTGCGTGCCCTGGAAGCTGACCCGGGTCTGTGCGCCGAGAGGCACGTCTTCACCCACCGATACGATCCGGCCGGCCACCGTGTACTCGAAGCCCGGCAGACCGCCGCGAATCCGGTCGTAGAGCTTCCCCCGGAACCACACCATGGACACCACCGCCAGGATCGCGAATGCCAACAACTGACCCCAAACGGGCAGCTCCAGACCCGCCAGACCGATGACCCCCACCAGGACCGCGGCGGCCCCGACGAAGATCAGGTAGAACGCCGCGTCGACAGCCGTCAGCTCCACGCCCATCAAGACGATTCCCAGACTCAACCAGCCCCACCAAGGCATGTCTCTGCTCCTGCGCGTTGGGCCGTCGTCGGCTTCTTCGGCAGCTACCGTCCTCCGTCCACGATGACAGTCGCCGCCGGTATTGGATTGGCCCCCTGTTACGAGTATGCTCGTTTACATGGGTCGGATCAATCCCGCCAAGGAGGTGTCGCCATGACGTCCGCCGATCAGTTCATCGACGAGTTGTGGGATTACGCAAACCAGGTGCCAATGGTGGAGCACCCTTGGTTCAAGGGCATCGTCGACCACCGGTGGACCCGGGAACAGATCGTCCTGGGGGAGGTGCAGCACTATCTGCGCGTGCGCACCAACCCCATCTACTTCGGTTACATGGCGGTCAACGCGGTGGCGAACCGGGAACAGGGGCTGGCGGACGTGGTGCTGGAGAACTTCCTGGAAGAGTTGTCGGGTGAGCGCAGCCACGTGGACATCATGTACCAGTTCCTGGAGGAAGCCGGCATCTCGCGC
>JAPOPM010000207.1 GCA_026712905.1 Deltaproteobacteria bacterium | reverse complement strand
CGGTCCGCCAGCGCCGTCAGCCGGTCGATGCCGTGGAGGTTGGCGGTCACCTGCGCGCGGATGTCGCCCCAGGTGACCTCCGGCGTGCGGGTGTTGGCGCAGATGAGCTGCTTGACGGCGTCATTGAGAACCCCGGCCTCGTAGAGTTTCAGGGGCGGTATCAGCAGCCCTTCCTGGAACACCTCGGTGGCGTCGCCGGCGTTGGTGCCCGGGACCTTGCCGCCGATGTCCGGCTTGTGGGCGGTGTTGCCGACGAAGGCGATGATCTCCCCGTGGTGGAACACCGGTGAGATCAGCGTGACGTCGCTGGGGTGGTTCTGACAGTACCGGTAGGGGTGGTTGAGGATGAAGGTGTCCCCTTCGCCGATGGCGCCGGCGAAGTCCTGAAGGATGCCCTGGAGCTGGGACCCCACGACTCCGAGTCCCACCGGGTTGGGCGAGTACTGTCCGACGTTGCGCCCCTGGCGGTCGCAGATGCTCAGGGCCAGATCCTGGCTCTCCTTGACGATGGAGGAGTAGCCGTTGCGCATGAGCTTCTGCGTCAGCTCGTACGCGATCTGGTTGGTGGCGTTGTAGATGACCTCGAGCTTGATGGCGTCCATGGGTCACGCGCGGCCGGGCAGCATTTCCACTGGCGTCTGGCGCGGACCCAGGCTCTCGTAATACTCGTTGGTCTCGGGCTTGTAGCGGCCCTGGTTGAAGCTGCCGCCCTTCTGGCTGCGGACGATGACGGCCACGGTCCTCTCGCCCACGGTGGTCTCGGTGTGCACTTCGTAGGGCCGCACCAGGTCGATCTCGCCCGGTCCCACGTGCTTGTCGGCGGCCAGCCGGATCTCGGCGTAGTCCGGCTTGGAGCGGTCGTCGAGGCGGTCGTAGCGTTCGATGCGTTCGTGGCCGTCAAGGACGCCGTAGAGGGTGTAGATGTGTGCGTGGTCGTGGATGCGGGCGCGGCCTCCCTGGCGGGCGTTCCCCTTGGTCAGGCCGTTGATGGCGAAGCCGTAGTCCGGGTCCTCGTAGAACAGCAGGTTCTCGGCACGTCCGTCCCGGGGCACGCAGTCGGGCCAGGCCTTGGAGGCCTCCAGCACCTCGGGGTCGGCCAGCATCTCCGCCAGGATCGGCGTCAGCGTGGTCCAGCGTTTATCCAGGTCGGTTTCCGCGGCGAACAGCGCGCGGGTCTTCTCGATGAACCGCTCCAGGGCGTTGGGTCTGTCGTTGTCCATGCCGGTCTGTCCTCCGTCGCGCCGGTTTCTTGCAACAGCCAAGGACAGTATGCAATCCTGCAAACGCTGTCAACATTGCCTTGGACAGCCTTGGGCAGACCTTGGAGGAGCGGCGTCGATGAGATACAGGACCCTTACCGCCATCGGCCTGGTGGTCGCGTTGGTCGTCGGATCGGTGGCCAGGTACGTCGTTTACGCGGTGCTGGGGCCGGGCTCCACCACCGATTTCGTGGCTACCGTGATCTTCCTGGGCGGATTCCTCGGCGGACTGCTGGGCTTCGTCGGTATCTTCCGGATGCGGGAAGGGAAACCCTTCTTCAACCGCCCGTTCTGACGCGGGGCCAGGGAGGACACGGCATGAGTGGTGCGCTGGACGGCACGGTGGCCATCGACGCGAGCGGGCACGTCGCCGGCCCTTACGCGGGGAGTCTCCTGGGCGATCTGGGATGCGAGGTCATCAAGGTGGAACTTCCGGGGGGTGGCGATCCGGCCCGGGGACGGGAGTCCTATGGCCCAGTCTTCAGGGTGCTCAACCGGAACAAGAAGAGCGTGACGCTCAACCTGCGGGAGGCCGAGGCGCGGGACATTCTATGCCGGATGCTGGAGCGGGCGGACATCCTCATCGAGAGCTTCCGTCCCGGAACGCGCAAGGCGCTGGGGCTCGACTACGAGGACTTGCGGCGGCGCAACCCCGCGCTCATCCACTGTTCGGTGACGGCCTTCGGCCAGAGCGGACCCTACGAGGACCGGCCGGGCTTCGAGTCCATCGGCCAGGCGGTCAGCGGCATGCTCAGCCTGCTCACGGATCCGCACGACCCAAGGATGGGGGGACTCTCCATCACCGCCCACGTCACCGGTGTCTTCGCCGCCTACGGCATCCTGGCCGCGCTCGCGGCGCGCGGCCGTACCGGCACGGGACAGTTCGTGGACGTGTCGCTTCTTCAGGCGAGCATGGGTTTCATCGAGTCGCATTTCGCGGAGTTCCTGAACGGCGGCGCCGCCGTCACGCCGGAGAACTTCCAGCGGGGGCGGCTGTTCTGCCTGCCGGCGGGTGACGGGCGGCCGCTGCTGGTGCACCTCGCCACCCACCAACGTTCCTGGGAGGCCCTGGTCCGTGTCATCGAGCGTCCCGACCTCCTTGATGACCCGCGTTTTGCCGCCTACGAAGACCGCGTCGCCCATCACGACGACCTGATGGGCATCCTGCGGGAGGTGTTCGGCGGCGCGCCCCGGGCGGCGTGGCTGGAACGGCTCGGCAAGGAAGACCTGAGCCACGCGCCCATCTACGCGGCCGAGGAGGTGTTCGAAGACCCACAGGTCCGGCACCTCGGGTTGCCCCGGGAGATCCATCATCCCGAGCGAGGCACCACGCGGCTCATCGGCAGCAGCGTGAACCTGTCGGGCACGCCGCCGCGGCTGGCGCGCCCGGCGCCCCTGGTAGGGGAGAACACCGAAGAGGTCCTGCAGGCCTTGGGTTACGGTGAGGAAGCCGTCCGGAGCCTCCGTGAGCGCGGCGTTGTCTGACGGAATCCTCGATCGTCATGGTAATCCCTTCACTCACCGAGTTCATCGCGGAGATCCATCGGAGCCCGTTCATGGCCGTGCTGGTGGTGACCGGCGGCGGCACGCCGGCGCTGGCGGACCTTTTTACGGTGCCGGGGGCGTCGCGTACCGTGCTGGAGGCGCTGGTGCCGTATAGCGACCGGTCGATGGGCGCGTTCCTGGGGTACACGCCGGCGCAGTCGACGTCGGCCGAAACCGCGGCGGCGTTGGCCCGGACGGCATGCGAAAGGGCGCGGGCATTGCGGCCGAGCCCCGACCTGGAGGTGGTGGGAGTGGCCTGCACCGCGGCGCTCGTCACCGACCGTCCCCGGAAAGGAGAGCACCGCGCTCACGTCGCGGTGTGCCGGGGCGAGTCTGTTACGGTCCGTTCGTTGACCCTGGAGAAGAACGCCCGCACCCGCGAGGGCGAGGAACGCGTCGTCGCGGATCTGCTGCTGTCAGCCATGGGCCGGGCCTTCGGGCTGGCTCCCGCGATCTGCGACGCGTTGTTGCCGGAGGAGCCTTTGCGGGTGTCCGAGATCCGCGACGGCTAGCGCCCGTGGGCTTGCCGTTTCAGCGTTCCTGCTGTCGCCCTTCCAGTATCGACTCGATGGCGGGCAGGTGGGTACGGCTTACCGGTACCTCGTGGCCTCCCGTGACCAGGATGAACTTCCGCCGGCCCCGCTGCAGCAACTGGTTCACATGGCCGTGTGCTACCCAATAGGAACGATGCACGCGCATCCCCAACCCGTCGAGTTCCTTCACCGCATCCGCGAAGCGCATCAGCAACATCGCGCGTCCCTTCGTGGTGAACACCTCCACGTAGTGGTCGTTCATCTTCAGATAGACGATATCCCGGCCCAGTGCCGCCGGTAGCCGTCCGAAGAAACCCGCCCCGGACGTCCCCATCAAACCTTCGAATGTAGTCGCAGGCCGCGTTCGCGCGTTGGGAACGTCGTTCGACGCCATTCGTTCAAGCCGCGGTTCCGCCTGGTTCCATTTGTGGCGCCGGACCATGGCGTATTGCGCCAACGAAACGCACAGGAACAATCCGGCGAGCGCAAGCACGTAAGGGTCGCGCGTCTTGTTGGGAACGAATCCCGTCCGAAACAACCGGTCCACACCATAGACAAGCACCGTGACCGATCCGGCGGAAAGAAGCGCGGACCCCACCACGGACAACACTCCAGCCATTCGGGCGTGGAGTCTCGAGAGGTGCATGGCGATAATCCCGTAGGAAACGCAGACGGGCAGGCACAAGAGCGTGGATGCGGCCAGATAGGTCGCGGCTCGTGTCCACGACAGTTCGTTCTCGTAGGTGATGCCGACCAGGGTCAGCAGGAAGACATAGACAAGAGGCGGGAAGAGTTCACGGTGAAGAAAGGGAGGTTTCACTTTCTCCGAAGCCTGTGAGTCGTCTTGTCGGCTTAGTATCAACTCGCCTCCTTGACTTAATGCTAGCGCGCGGACCGGGTCGTGTCAATACAGTTCGCGTTGTCGGGCCTCGTTACGGTATTGCGGTGGTCCGGTTCGGATATGAGATTCGGATAAGAACGATAGCTATTTTGAAGGAGGTGTGAAGCGCAAGCCGATGCAAGTCCTGAAATCCTGATCGTCCATGCATGGAGGCGAACGAGAGGCGTCTTGAAGCGAGGCGAGCTGAAGCAGGAGGAGCCAGCCCGATCCGGAAACGCCGGAACGGGTCGACCCATGGAATGTGGCAGGCCGAGGAAGGCGGCCTCCGGCGAGAGCGGAGCGGGTGGCCTGTACCATCGCGAATGTGGTACAGGCCACTTGTGCATGGGCGCATTGGGGGATTCATCGCACGGAGGAACGATACATGGAACGCGAAGTCACGGTAGACGGTCTCAAGATTCGTTATCTGGAGGAAGGCTCCGGGATGCCGGTGATCATGCTGCACGGCGCCTCCCTGGGCTCGTCGGGGGACGTGTTCGAACGGCACATGGGACCGTTGGCGGACGCCGGGTTCCGGGCCGTGGCCTACGACCAGCCGGGTTTTGGCCTGTCGGACGCGCCCGAGGACTACACCCTGGCTTGGCGGACCCGGTTCCTGCCGCAATTCATGAGCGCCATCGACGCCGACGGCGCGGCCCTGGTCGGACACTCCCAGGCTGGTGGTATCGTGGTCGAGACCGCCCTGAACCACCCCGACCGCGTGGCCAAGGTGCTGGTGGTGTGCAGCGGCAGCCTGCTGCAGGGACTCCCGGGCTTCGCGCCGCCGGCCCACGCCAGCAGCGAGGCCACGGACGCCCCGCCGACACTGGAGGATTCCAGGGAACTCCTGGAGTCGAACCTGTACCACAAGGAGCTGATCACCCCCGAGGTGCTGGAGAAGCGTCACGGCATGAGCGTGGGCAAGAACCTCGAGACGTTCCTGGAACGGCAACGGGTGGTGGAGCCCAAGCGGGAAGGCCCGCGGCTGTGGGCGCGTCTCATGGAAGTCAAGCCGCCCATGCTGCTGCTCTACGGCAAGCAGGACCGCAACCAGGCGGCCGAGAAATGCGCCAAGCTAAAGGAGTTGATGCCGGAGCTGCGGCTCGAGATCATCGACAAGGCCTGCCACATGCTCATGTGGGACGCTGGCGAGGTCTACGACGGCAAGGCGATCGAGTTCCTGAAGGAGTAATACGGAGCGCCGCGGTACGGTGCGCTTATGGGCCCACCGTGGGCCCGGCTATGCGTCCAGACCGAAGTCCCGCATCGGCGCGTTCTCGTCGTCCAGCTCGGGGCAGAACGTGTCCACCTGGAGCATGGTGGCGCAACCGGGGCAATAGTACTCGATGAACTTGGCGATGTAGGGCTCGCCGGACGGCATCTTCTGGCCGGACAGTTCCTCGAGGTCGCGCTTCCGTCTGAGTGCGTAGTGCTTGTAGTTGTCCTGGGCCTCGCAGTAGCGGTGGCCGCAGCGGGTGCAGCGGATTACCTGCCGGCCGTCCTCCTGGACGATGGCCATGCACGGATGGAAGCGCAACTCGTCGCCGTCCTCGGGTGCGGCGTTCCCTCCATTGGGCGCCGCGCTGGTGGCGCCGGCCAGGGGCGCTCCCTGGGCCAGGCGCTCGGCGCGGATCGCCTCCCGCCGTCTCGCCGTACCCTCGGCGTTCACGGCGCCGTCTTCTGTCAGCACCACTCCGAAGATCTCCTCGGCGATGCGCCGCGAGGTGACGCCCACGCGGATGTCGCGCCGGACCTTCTCCGGGTCGCGCTCCAGGGGGTCGCCGAAGCCGCCGCCGCCGCCCACGAAGTCCGCGACGATGCAGTGCTCCGGCAGCGGCACGCGCCCCTGGATCTGTTCGGGATGGGCCCGGGCGCCCCATCCCTCGCTCTCCAGTTGCGCCGGCTGGAGAGGGTAGTCGCCCGCGCGCAACCGTTCCATCAGATCCGCGCCGTCGGTGTGGAACACCGCGCGGGTGCCGCCGATGCCGGTGGGGTAGCCGCCGAAGAGGCCCGCGCCCTCGGGCATGCAGCCGTAGGGCGGGTAGTTGACGCTGCAGTCCCGGGTGCCGAAGATCATGTAGATGCGGTAGCTGCCGGTGCCGCCGGCGTTCATGCCGGCGCCGCCGCCGTCGACGTGGTGGTTCCGGGTGAAGTAGATGAACGGGTACTGCATCTCGATACGTTCGATGTCGCTGACGCCGCCCCCGGGGATGTTCATGTTGCCGCCGCAGGGAACGCCGTCCCGTACCGGGGTGGCGCCGAAGCCGGCGCCGTGGCCGTCGTAGAGGCCCTGCGCGGTCACCAGTCCCTCGCGGTTGTGGCCGCCGTAGAAGGCCAGCGGGCCGCCGCCGTACCAGATACCCTGCCATGCGGCGTTGATGTCGTCGCTGCCGCCGCTGTAGAGCATGCGTGAAATGCAGTCGTGGAGCGCCACCTTGGCCGTCACCCCCACCGCGGGCGCGTTGCCGCAGGCGGCCGGGAACCGGCAGTTGAGGATGCTGCCCTCGGGGATGGTGACGGAAATCGGCTTGAACTTGCCGTCACTCCAGGGAACGTCCCAGAACAGGAAGTCCGTCAAGGCCACCGCCAATTGTGCCATGGTGCCGGCCAGCGTGGAGTTGGACATGTCGTTCATCTGGCCGCTGGTGCCGCTGAAGTCGAGGTGCATCTCCTCGCCCTTCTTCTCCAGCCGGCACACCACGTGGTAGGGCTTGACCCCGCCGCCCTTGCGGTCCCAGGCGGTGCCGGGGATCACCGACGTCCAGTTGCCGTCCGGCAGGTCCCGCAACCGCGCCCGCGCCATGCGCTCGGAGTCCTCAATGACCTTGCGTCCCGCCCCCGCGATGAAGTCCAGGCCGAACTTCTCCACCAACTCCAGGAAGCCCCGGGCGCACACGTTGTTCGACGCGATCTGCGAGCGGATGTCCTGGCCCACGTACTCGGGGTCGCGACACTGCTGGGTCAGACAGCGGAAGGCGTCCTCGCGGAACTCGCCTTTCTCCACCACCTTGGCGCCCTGGATACGGATGCCCTCGTGGTAGATCTCCGTGGCCACGCCGCGCATGGAACCGCCCGTGTCCGCGGTGTGGATGCTCGACGCGATCCAGTTGGTGAGCACGCCGTCATGGAAGACGGGCTTCATGATGAGCATGTCGTAGGTGTGCGCGCCGGCGATGTAGGGGTCGTTGAAGAAGAGCTGGTCGCCATCGAAGAAGCCCGGACTCTCGCCGTACCACTCGATGACCTTCTTGATGGCGTCCGAGGTGGCCGCGGCGAAGCGCAGGTGCCCCGAGCAGGCCAGGATCATCTCACCCTCGGCGGTATAGAATGACGCCATGCACTCGCCCCCCTGGGCGACGATGGGCGACGCCGTCACCTTCTGGATCGACGAACGCCCCTCCTCGCCGATGGCCCAGAGGCGGTGCAGGAACATCTCGTACTTGACGGGATCCAGCTCGGGGGTGTCTGCCATGGGGTCTTCTCCTGGGAGCTTACGGTTTGGTGTCGCTGTCGGATTCAAGCAAGGCGGTACACGATGCTCTTGGTTCCGGCTACAACGCGTACAACTCCACGGGGTTGTCGTAGAGGATGCGCGAGACGCTCTCGGGGGCGAGGAACTCGTGCTGCTGCAGTAACTGGAGCGCGTGGATCTCGGTGGAGGAGTCGGCGTGGCCGTAGTCGGTGCCCATGACCAGGCGGTCGTCGCCCACGTACTTGATGATGTGCTCCAGGTCGTCGTTCATCTGGGCGGCGACCCAGATGTTGTTGTCGGCGAGGATGCGCTCCTTGAGCTTGCCGCCGCGCCGTTCCACGCGGCGTCGCAGGTCGTTGATGAGGTAGGGCAGCCAGCCCGCGCTCAGCTCGATGATGCCCCAGCGGAGCTTGGGGAAGCGGTCGGGCAGGTTCGACATGATCAGCAGGTGGAACGCGCCGAGCCCCACGAACTTGTTGCGCTGGTAGCCGCACAGGGGCTTGCCCCAGACCCGGTCCATGTCCGGGCTGTTGGTGCCCGAGTGGATGCACACGGGCATGTCGAGGTCGCTGGCTTCCTCGTAGAGCGGGAAGAAGTCGGGGTCGTTGATCAGCCGGTTGCGGTAGTCGAGCCCGGAGATGTTCACCGCCACCGCGCCGTGGTCCCGGGCGAAACGCATCTGCCGCCGCGCCTCCGGGATGTCGCTCAGCGACGCCACACAAGCCCAACGGAAGCGCCCGTGGCCGCGGGAATGGATGTCGGCCAGCCAGCGGTTGTAGCTCCAACAGAGAGCGTTCTCCACCGCCGGCCGGTCCGTGAGCGGGTGTACCCACAGGGTGGGGAAGAGCACTTGGGTGTCGGTGCCCAACTCGTCCATGTGCGCCAGCCGGGCGTCCACGTCCAGCATGTACTTGGCCTTGAGGTCCAGCGGCACGTTACCGATGAAGGTGCCGGTGATGGCGTCGCTTCGGGTTCCACCACCGGGCCACGGGGTCCCCACCTTGTTGCCACCGATGATCCAGGACTTGAGAGTCTCGCCGTTCTCCAGCCTCTCGTAGACCACGCCGGGCTTGTACTCCCGTTCGGAGGGTTCGAGGTATTCCCAGGTCTCGTCGATTTCCACAACGTGGGCGTCTGCGTCGATGATCGGCATGGTCGTTTCCTCCGGGCTCAGGGCGAGGTTCCAATGGACAGCGATGCGGCGTTCAGTTCGCCACAGTCGCGGGTTCCTGTCAAATTGGGATTGGGCGACACACATGGGGTGAAACTCGATGACGACGTTTGAATCGATTCGCAGGATCTGTGTGCGCGTGCTGTTGGTCTTGATGCTGGTGCTGCCCTTGGCGGGCTGCGGCGACGGGGCGGAGGAGATGTTCGAGACCGCGCAGTTCGAGGAAGTGCAAAACAACAAGGAGCACGCGCGCAAGCTCTACAACCGTATCCTGCGCGACCATCCCGACAGCCCGTTCGCGGCCAAGGCCCGGGAACGGTTGGCGGCGATGGAGCGCGAGGGACGCTAGCGGCTTGCCCGGTAAATTCGTGTTGGCCGATTGTGAGACCGCCTTCCGGAGCGTATACTTGAAGGCAGTTTACGGGCACTCCTGGCATGGAGGTGGTCTCATGAAGCGGCTTGTCACCGCGTTAGTAGTTCCGGTTGCGTTGGCGTTCTGTATGGGAGCGGCATGGGCGGGCGCGCCGTCCCCCGATGCGCTGCTGTCCAATGCCGATCGACGTCACCAGGAGCAGGCGCTTCAGAACGCGCTCGAGTTCAACAGGACCGGAGAGGCCGAATTATGGGAGAGCCTCGAGACCGGCCACTGGGGCACGGTCACCCCGACGCTGACCTACCGCAACGCCGCGGGGCAGGATTGCCGCAAGTTCGAGCGCGAGGTTTTCGTCGACAACCGCCAGGCCCAGGTCTGGGGCACGCGCTGCCGCACGGCGGCCGGCGCATGGCACCAACCCGTCGCGCCGAAGCCGGTCTACACTCGCGTTTACAAGGATCGCCGCCACTATCCCCGCCCTAATCCTTACCACTGGGCGGCGCCGGTGATCCTGTTCTACGGGATCCGTCAGGACCGGCCGCGCCGGTTCCATCGACATGACCGGTTGCGTCGCCACGACCGGCTGCACCGTCAGGGTCGGTCTCACCGCCACGACCGCCTCAACCGTCGTGATCGTGCCGACCGGCACGACCGGCTGCAACGGCGCGGCCGATCTCACCGCCATGACCGGTTCAGCCGGCATGACCGTCCCCGCCGCCACGACCGGGCAGACCGCCGCCGGCGTTAGGCCGGTCCGTTGCCGCTCGCCATGGCCTCTACGTCGGCGATGGTGGTGGCTTCCATGCGGAATGCCCGGTGCGGAGCCCATTCCAGGACTTCCATGGTCCGGATTCCGCGGGCGTGGTGGGGATCCTCCCCCGCGAGGGCCTGGGCTTCGCTCAGGCTTGAAGCCAGCATGACGTAGATTCCGTAGGCGCGGTCGGACGTCGGCCCCGAGAAGAGCAGGCGGCCGGCCCGATGCTGTTGTTCCAGCCAATCCCGGTGATCGTCGTAGTTGCGTTGCTTGAGTTCTTCCTTTTCGGGAAGGGAACGAGAGAGTACGAGGTACCACATGGTTGGGTCTCCTTTGGAGCGCAAGCCGGTTAGGTGCACGTCATGAGTTCCGAATCGTCATTCCCGCGGAACAGACTGTGTCAAGACTCATGAGGCAACTACGTAACAGAACGTCATTCCCGCGGAAGCGGGAATCCAGGGGCGGCGAGGCGGGCCAACGCCGTTGTAGTGCCCCCCACTACCCCTGGATTCCCGCTTCCGCGGGAATGACTCTCGGGGGTTTGGTGGTGCCAATTCTTTTCCGGTCGACGTCTTGACACGGCCTGGGAAGCGGGTAGTGGTGGGGCGCTAGCTCGAATGCAGCGTATAGCGGATGGGCAGCCGCTCGGCCCCGTAATACTCCGCCAGAAACTCAGTTTGGCTGTCGTAACAACGGTTCGGGACCAGACGTCCATGGAATGACACCGGTAACGGATCGACGTCGAAGGGGTACGGCGTGACCACGGCGCTCCCCTCATCCCGGATGTCGAACGTCAACACGGCGTCGTCAGCTCCGGGCCTCACGGGCGCGGCGATGCCGCTCAGGGTGGGGCTGGGACCGTTCTTGCGGTCGGTCGCGTCGAACGGATACCGGTTGCAGACGAACTGTCCCATCTGGTCGTAGATCTCCATCAGCTTGAAGTTGGTCCAGAGCTGCTCATCGGTCACGCAGTCCCGGTACTCCGGCGATGCCTGGAGCCGCGCCATGAGCCCCGCGCGGTAGCCTTCCTGCTCCTCCAGGAACTCGCGCACCTCTTCATGCACCGTGTAGTCGGGCATGTAGGAGAGCAGCCCCTTGCCTTGGGTCAGGAGAGCCTCCGCGTGCAGCGACACGATGTAGCCCGCGTACGCGTCCTGCTCCGCCAGGCGCGTGATGCCGTTCCGGTAGAACGCGAGCCACACGCCGAGTCCCAGGTGCTTGATGCTGCCGATGTAGTCGGGCGGTCGTCCCTCGTCGTTGAGTTCCGGCTTGATCTCCCAGTCCCACCACCCGGTGTCGTGCTCCTGCGCCGCCAGCACCATGGCGGCGTAGGGTGACGGACGCGCGAACTCGTCGTTTCCCCAATGGGCGGCCAGCCACCCGGTGACGCGGGAGTGGTCCACCTGGAGGATCAAGAGCAGGCGATCGTCGTCGTAGGGGCACACCATCATGGCCGCGTCTCCTTGTTTGCCATTGGGCCGGCACGGGCAAGCGCCAGCCAATCTTCCGCCGCTAATGTGCCACACGGGGCGTCCCGGCAACAAGGGAGGCGGTTTTACCTTGCTTTCTGAGGCGCCTATAAACAAGGCCGACGGGACAGGCGTCAACCGGGATTGAAGAACCACGTCCCGTCCTGTAGCTTCAATGGAGATTCGCCGCCGTATCTCGTCACTTAGACCGCGGGGACAGATGGCCTTCATCGTCAGCGAGAAGCTGCCAAGCTACACGCCGGATATTCGGCTGACCGAGTCGATGATCCTTCACGGAGATGCACAGCATGTCCTCTCGCGGTTGCCTCGTGAATGCGTCCAGTGTGTCGTGACCTCCCCGCCTTACTGGGGTCTGCGCGACTACGCGATCGAAGATCAGATCGGTCTGGAGTCGACCCTGCCACAGTTCATCAACCGTCTGATCGCCGTCTTCCGTGAAGTGAAGCGGGTTCTGAAGCGGGATGGGACCTTTTGGCTGAACGTGGGAGATGGCTATACGAGCGGGAACAGGACTTGGCGTGCCCCGGACAAGAAAAATCGCGCCCGGGCAATGTCGGTGCGCCCCGAGACACCGGAAGGCCTCAAGCCCAAGGACCTGATTGGGGTGCCGTGGCGCTTGGCACTGGCGCTCCAAGAAGACGGCTGGTACTTGCGGAGTGACATCGTGTGGCACAAGCCCAATGCCATGCCCGAGAGCGTCAAGGATCGGCCCACGCGCGCGCACGAGTACATCTTCCTTTTCACGAGGAGCGAGCGATATCACTACGATCACGAGGCGATCAAGGAGCCAAGCGACAACGGCGCGCGCAAACGCAATCGTCGTTCGGTCTGGGACGTGAACACCGAGCCCACCAAGGACGCGCACTTCGCGACGTTTCCCGCTAAGCTCATCGAACCCTGCATCCTGGCGGGAACCCGTCCCGGCGACTACGTGCTCGACCCTTTCTTCGGGACGGGTACGGTGGGTATCGTCTGCCAGAAGACGGGTAGACGATATATCGGCATCGAGTTGCATCCTGAATATGTCGAACTGGCCGCGGGCCGTCTCTCAGTACACGAACAGCAACTGGAGTTGAACCTGGGCAGCCCGTGATGATCGAACTACCCGCGCCCGAATTACAGATCGACTTTGCCAGGTCGTTGAAGGCGATTCGAAGTCAACTGTTGCAGGAGGCGCTCCTGGCAACCGTCCAGGAAGTATCGCTGCATGAGATTGACGCGGAACTCCGCGATTCCGTGCGCGAAGTGGACCTCAAGCGTCTTGCGGTGCATGGTCTGCGGGGTGAGCTCTTGTTCCCGGTCCCTTGCCTGCTTCGTGGGAACCCGTCGCTTCTTGGGTACTACAGGTTACTGTTGGGTTTCAGCCAGAAGGCCTTCTACGGCAGCAGTGGCGGCGCGGGGCAGTTCAAGAGCATGGAGGACAGCGGTACGCTTTCTTCCCGGCAGGACGAGTTGCTGCCCGACCTCTGTGCGGGCATGAACCGCTGTGCCTCCTTGTTATTGGCCGCCCTTGACGAGGGGGATATCCAACCGCAGTTTCTCGACGATCTGACGTTGTTGACCCTGGGCCCGCAACTCCGTGGAGGGGCGAACGTCAGAAAAGGCAGCGCGGGAATCGTGGTGGTCTTCGACGCCATCCGAGAGGTGGTCAAGGGTAACATCCAAAAGGAGACCAGCAAGCGGCTCGACATCCACAACGCTTCTGGCCGGAGCGTGACGATCCAGTGCGCGGCCGATCCCGATATCGTCATTGTGGAAGCGATGGCACCCGAGGAGCAACGAAACGTCATCGCCATCGAGGTCAAGTCCGGCACGGACTTCTCCAACATCCACAACCGGATAGGCGAGGCCGAGAAAAGCCACCAGAAGGCCAGGCAGGCGGGCTTCGTCGAGTGTTGGACCATCGTCAACGTGGACAACATCGACCTGGCGATGGCGCGTAGAGAGTCTCCGTCAACCAATCGCTTTTACCGGATCTCCGGACTCAAGCGGGGCGAAGGCGACGAGTTTCGTGACTTTCGTTCGCGCGTCCTGTCTTTGGTGGGAATTCCCGGCTGATCCCGCACCGCTCACAGGTCCGCCCTCCGGACCTCCCGCTTGAAGGCCATGAGGCCGAGCGTGGTCACGGCGCCGATGGCGGCGCCCACGATCAGGGTCAGGGGGGCTCCCAGGAACGCGGCGACGAAGCCCGACTGGGCCTCGCCGGCGCTCGTGCCGCCCACGCCCATCATACGCTGGAAGCTCAAAACCCGTCCTCTCAGCCTGTCGGGTGTGGCGGTCTGGACGATGGCGTTGCAGAGCACCATCTGCACGGCTTCGAACAGGCCGAGCACGAACACCGCGGCCATGGCCAACAGGAACCAGCCCGAGAACGCCAGCACCACTAGGGCGACGGCATAGGCGAAGAGACTGAACGCCACCCAGAGCCCTTTGTACCGCAGGTTGCCCAGGGACATGATCACGGCGACGCCGAGGATCGCGCCGCCGGCGCCCGAGGACAGCAGGAGGCCGAAGGCTTCGGCGCCGGCGCCCAGGGCGGTCACGAAGATCGGCAGCAGGGCGCGATAGCTGCCGATGTAGACGGTGACGAGTTCCATGGCGAGAAAGACCCACACCGCGGCTTCCCGGCGAACGAATCCGAAACCGTCCTTCAGGCTTCGGAGCGGTGACTCGCGGACGCCGGACGTGTCCGACACGTAGTGAATCGCCGCCACCAGGAACGCCGCCGAGAAGTAGACGCAGCCGTTGAGGGCATAGGTCGGGCCGGAGCCGAGCCAGACGATGAGGAAGCCGGTCAGGACGGGCGCCCAGAGCTGGGACATCTTCCGGCTCATGGCCGTGTACGAAAGGGCGTTGAGGAGGGTCTCGCGCGGCACCAGGCCCGGCACCATGGCATTGCGGGCGGGCGCGCCGAGGGCGTTCAACGATGCGTTCATGAAGCCCGAGAAGTAGATGTGCCAGATCTCGATCAGCCCCGTGATCGCCAGGAACGCCAACGCGGCGTTGACGACGCCGTTGCCGGCCTGCACCATGATCACGAACCGGCGGCGGTCGATGCGGTCGGCGAGGACGCCCCCGAACGGCGACAGAACGAAGACGGGAATCGCCCGCACCAGTCCGGTGAGGCCCAGGTGCAAGGCGGAGCCGGTCAATTGGTAGATGAGCCACAGCTCGATGGTTCGCTGGATGTAGAAGCCGAAGGACGTGGCCAGAATGGCCAGGCACAGCGAGCGGAAGCCGCGATGCACGAGCGCGCCGCGGGAGGACGTGGGCTTCCCTGTCATCGCTTAGGGTACCGGATGGGTGTGCTGTCCGGTCAATCGGCGGGGGTCAATCGCGCCTGAACTTCAGCCGTCCGACACGAGCAGTTCGACCTTTCGCGCGCTGAGTTCGCGGTAGCCCTCATCGGTGACCACGAGACTGGTCCCCCCGAGCAGGGTATCGTCGCCGTCTCTTGCAACAAGCGTCGGCGAGATGCTGTAGATCATGCCGCTCCTCAGGACGAAGTTGCCGCCGCCACCCAGATTCTTGCCGCCCCGGGAGTCCGCAACCTTGAATGACGGTCCGGGAAACTCGGGCACGTCGATGCCGTACTGATGAATCTGCGAATGCGGTGACGCGTTGAACCCCGTGTCCTTGCAGGCGACCTCGTAGGCATCGATCAATTCGCGCTGGGTGACGCCGGCCCGCACCTTTTTGAGCACGGCATCCCGGATATGCTGTACGCCCGCGAACATCTCCCGGTGAAGCGCCTTGGGTTGTCCGAAGGAGATCTCCTGATCGCTGTGCCCGGCGTAGTGTCCGTATTCGGAATGCGCCGTCAGCGTTCCCATGTCGCCTCGCTGAATCCTCCGGCGCAGCCCGAGGTGGGCAAGTATGGGATTTTGCAGAGGCACGGGCCCGAAGGTGAAGAAGAAAGTCGAATCCGTGTCACCGCCCGCCGCCCACATGGCCTTGACGCCCTCCTGCACCACCTCGGCTCCCGTCATGCCCGGCCGGGCTACCTCATGGACCCGTTCGATGGCTGCGTCGAATATCCGGTTGGCCGCCTCGATCATACGGACTTCTTCCGCGCTCTTGAGGGTTCGAACGTCGGCGAGCACATCCGATACGTCAACGATGTCGGCGGCGGGAAGATCCGTGGCCAGTTGTTCGTAAAACCCATGACTCAAGCCGCCATGACCCACTCTCGCGCCGGTGACCCCGATCGTCCCGTTCTCGATCCCAAGTTCCCTGATCCGCGCGATCAGAGGCGTGGCATCAATCCCGGACCGCAGGTCCTTGACCCAGTCCTGTGCATCGGCGAGTACTTGCGGCGACAGATCCACGAAATGGCGTCGGTGGATGATGGCCGTCAGCGGCTTTCCTTCCGCTGTCGGAAGCAGCCCGAACCTCTCGCCGGGAAGTCCATTGGTCAGATAGAACAGGTTGCTGCCGACGGCAATCACGCAGTCGACGGCGCGCGACCGCAGGCGCTCTCGAATGGCGGCGTACCTGCGGTCACGCTCGGCCACGGTCAACCGGATATCCGATTCCATGAACCACCCCGTCTCTCTTTGCCGTGCGCTTGCCGGATTCGCACGGTCGCATTGCCGCGGACTCTACCGGTTCCGGAAGAAGAGCCGCCGGGAAGTCTGGCGAGGAGGGTTGCTGTGGGGCTCAAGGGTAGGGTAGGTCTGGAGCCCGCCGGACCCGGTAGTTCTGGCCAAATCCGGCAGGCTCCGAAGTTGCCTAGGCGGCGCTGCGGCCGTTCTCGGCTTCGACCAGTGGACGGTAGCGCTCGTTCATTTCCATCCAGTGGGCGGCGCGTTTCTTCGCGCGTTCGATCTGGTTGTCCGGGAAGTT
>JAPOPM010000206.1 GCA_026712905.1 Deltaproteobacteria bacterium | reverse complement strand
CGTCCCGCCGCTCACCTCCCAGTACCTTGACCTCACCAAGAACTCGTCCCTGGCCATCGCCATCGGCTACGTGGACCTGGTGGGGACCCTGGGGGGGATCACGCTGAATCAGACAGGGCGGGAGATCGAGTGCATGATGCTGGTCTTGCTGGTTTACCTGGCTATTTCCCTGAATATTTCCATGTTCATGAACTGGTACAACCGGCGCGTCCGGTTGGTGGAGCGCTGATGTCCGTTCCCGCCGCCGCAACCCCGACCTATCCGCCCGGACAGCACCCGGACCTGCCGCCGCCGCCGGGCACCGCCGGCGTCATCGGCTGGTTGCGCGCGAACCTGTTCTCGTCGGTGTTCAACACGGCGCTGACACTCGTTTCCGCGTGGCTGATCTACGAGTTCGTCACCGCCGCCATCGACTGGTTCGTGCTGGAGGCGGTGTGGGATGCCGGCTCCCGCGTCGATTGCCGCACACAGGGTGACGGCGCCTGCTGGGCGGTCATCGCCACCCGGCTGGACCAGTTCGTCTACGGCTTTTATCCCGCCGACCAGCGCTGGCGTCCGGTGCTCACCTTCGTCCTGCTCTTCCCCGCGCTGGCGCCGGTGCTGTTCGATCGCACGCCCTATCGCAGCCGACTGCTTTGGTTCTCGCTGGCCTATCCCGCGGTGGGGGCCTGGTTGATCTACGGCGGCCTGGGCCTGCCCGTGGTGGACACCGATGCCTACGGCGGGTTCCTGCTCACCATGATCCTGGGCGTCACCGGCATCGTGGCGTCCCTTCCCCTGGGCATCCTGCTGGCCCTCGGCAGGCAGTCGCGGCTGCTGGCGATCCGTGTGCTGTGCGTCACCTTCATCGAAGTCGTGCGCGGGGTGCCGCTGATCACGCTGCTGTTCATCGCCTCCACCATGCTCAACTACTTCCTGCCCCCGGGGACCAACTTCGACCTCCTCATCCGGGTGCTCATCATGGTCACGCTGTTCGCCGCGGCCTACCTCGCCGAAGCCGTGCGCGGCGGATTGCAAGCCCTTTCCCGCGGCCAGTACGAGGCCGCGGACTCCCTCGGGCTGTCGTACTGGAAGACCACCTGGCTGATCACGCTGCCCCAGGCCCTCAAGATCGCCATCCCCGGCATGGTCAACGTCTTCATCGGGCTTTACAAAGACAGCACGCTGGTAGTAATCATCGGCCTGTTGGACCCGCTGGGCGTGGCCCGGGCGATTCTCGCCGACGCCAAGTGGAACGGGCTGTCCAACGAGACGTATCTCTTCATCGCGCTCTTCTTCTTCTTGAGTTGTTTCGCCATGTCGCGATACTCCCTCTGGCTCGAAGGACGGCTGAGCGTCGACAACCGTTAGCAATTTTCTCATGGCTACCATCGAAGACACGGAACGCATCCGATCCGCCGCCGACACCTCCAGGGTGATGGTGGAGGTTCGGGCCATGCACAAGTGGTTCGGCGCCTTTCACGTGCTGAAGAACATCGACCTGCGGGTGACCGCCGGCGAACGGATCGTCATCTGCGGGCCGTCGGGCTCCGGCAAGTCCACGTTGATCCGGTGCATCAACCGGTTGGAGGTGCATCAACAGGGGACCATCGAGGTGGACGGCATCGAGTTGACCCGCGACGTCAAGAACATCGAGCAGATCCGCTCCGAGGTGGGCATGGTGTTCCAGCACTTCAACCTCTTCCCCCACCTCACCGTGCTGGAGAACTGCACCCTCGGCCCCATGTGGGTGCGCAAGATGCCCAAGGGCGAGGCGGAAGAGATCGCCCAGCGCTACCTGGAGCGCGTGCAGATCCCCGAACAGGCCGACAAGTACCCGGGCCAGCTCTCCGGCGGCCAGCAGCAACGCGTGGCCATCGCGCGCTCACTGTGCATGCAGCCCAAGATCATGCTCTTCGACGAGCCCACCTCCGCCCTCGACCCCGAGATGATCAAGGAAGTGCTGGACACCATGCTCGAGCTGGCAGAGACCGGCATGACCATGCTGGTGGTGACCCACGAGATGGGATTCGCCCGCCGCGCCGCCGACCGCGTCATCTTCATGGACGGCGGCGAGATCATCGAGAAGAACGCCCCCGAGCCGTTCTTCAACAACCCGCAGAACGACCGCACCAAGCTGTTCCTGAGCCAGATCCTGTCGCACTGAGCCTGACCTTCACGAGGTTCTGTGCTACGGTCCTGAATCTGTAATTCCCGCGACAGAGGGGTCGGAAACGCATGTCTGCAACCTTGATAAAGAACATAGGAACGCTGGTGACCGGGATGCTGGAGGACCCCCTCCGGGACGCCGACTCGATCCTGGTGGCCGACGGCGCCATCCAGGAGATCGGCAACGGCCTAGGCGGGGCTGCCGACCGCACCATCGACGCCAACGGCACCACGGTGGTCCCCGGGCTCATCGACTCCCATTCGCACCCCACCTTCGGCAACTTCACGCCGGCGCAGAACTCCATGGGGTGGATCACCCACTACATGCACGGCGGCGTCACCTCCATCATCTCGGCCGGCGAGTTGCACGTGCCGGGTCTGCCGCTGCCGCCGGACCCGCTGTGCGCGGTGTCCCTGGCCATCGTCGCCAAGCGCTGCTGGGACAACTACCGCCCCACCGGCGTGCGCGTGCACGGCGGCACCCTGCTGCTGGTGCCCGGGCTTGAGGAGAAAGACTTCGACACCATCGCCGAGGCGGGCATCCGCCTGGTGAAGTTCATCTTCTACGACTACGCCCTGCTGCCCACGGGAGAGGCGGAACGCTACGTGAAGTGGTCACGGGCGCGGGACATCAAGATCAAGATCCACTCCGGCGGAGTGTCGCGCTCCGGCGTGAGCCAGGTGGCCGGGGTCGACATCGTCAAGGCCATCGACCCCGACGTCATCGGCCACAGCACCGGCGGCCCCATTCCCATGCCCGAGGAGGACCTGCGCCGCATCGTCGCCGAGACCGACTACTGCGTGGAGATCTGCACCTCCGGCAACCTGCGCATGGGCATGGTGCTGACCGACGCGGTGCGCCAGCACGGCGCCGAGGCCCGGGTGCTGGTGGGCACCGACACGCCCGGCGGCACCGGCGTGGTGCCCCGCGGCATCCTGCGCGAGATCTGCTTCCTCGCCTCCCTGGGCGGCATCGCCCCCGAGCACGCCGTGGCCATGGCCACCGGCAACACCGGCCGCGCCCACGGCCTCGACCTGGGCATCCTCGCCGAGGGCAGGCCCGCCGACCTGGTGATCATGGACCGCATCACCGGCTCCGTGTCCCAAGACGCGCTGGACTCCTTCGCCAAGGGCGACCTGCCGGGCATCTCGGTGGTGATGATCGACGGCGAGCTGACCGTGGCCGGACGGAGCCAGCAGACGCCGCCGCCGGAGCGGGGCGTGGTCATAAGCGGGTAGCAAGAGGCTGCCAACTAGCTGGCAGGGCCGGATCTTGTACTTTGGATGAATGGACATAACCCATCGTAAACATGGAGAAAGGCGGGCGTTGGAGGCCATGATGCAACTATCGCCCAAGGAGGTTTCTCGGTGAGCTCACTACAGTACGGCGTGGGCATGTTCCCCACGGAATCCATGTCGCGCATCATCCATCTCAGCAAACAGGCGGAGGACCTGGGCTACAGCCACATCTGGGTCGGCGACTCGCATCTCATCTGGCGCGAGGCGTTCGTGAACATGGCCGCGGTGGCGCTCAACACCTCGAAGGTGATCATCGGCACCGGCGTCACCAACCCCGTGACCCGCCACCCCTCGGTGCTGGCCAGCGGCTACGCCACCCTGGACGAGCTCGCGCCGGGACGGTTCGCCGTCGGCATCGGCCTGGGCGACAGCTCGCTGGAGACCATGGGCCGCAAGCAGGCGCGGCTGGCGGAGTTCGAGGCGGCGGTGGCGCAGATGCGGGCCGTCATCGAGGGCGGCGAAGCGGAGCTGGAGAGCGGCAGCAAGATACACCTCAACTTCGCCCAGAACCGGAAGATCCCGTTCTACGCGGCCGCCAGCGGCCCCAAGATGCTCGAGCTCTCCGGCCGCATCGCCGACGGCGTCATCATCCTGGTCGGCGTGGATGCCGGCGCCATCGAGAGAGCCGTGGAACGCATCGCCGCCGGCGCCGAGTCGGCGGGCCGGAAGCTCTCCGACATCGACCTGGTGCTGTGGGTCCCGTGCGCGGTCTCCGAGCAGCCCGGCGCCAAGGACGCGGTCAAGGCCCACGTGGCCCGGGTCATCGCCCACCCGCTGCCCTTCACCCTGAACGAACAAGAGCAGAAGGTCCTGGACGACATCCACCAAGCCTACAACTACTACCAGCACATGAACCCGCTCGCCGCCCAGGCCCGCGTGATCCCCGACTGGCTGGTGGACAAGTTCGCCGTCGCCGGCACCCCCGAGGAGTGCCAAGCCAAGGTCGAGGAACTCAAGCAGAGCGCCATCAACCAAGTAGCCATCATCCCCTACAACGTGGGCGACGCCGACCGCGGCGAGACGCTACGGCTCTTCGCCGGCGCCATGTAGTTCGAGACACCCGTCCGGACCGTCGAATCGCCGCGACTCACACCGTCGCCGCCCGACCGTTCGGACGGGCCCTCTGACCACCGAGACACGCCCCCGGTGCGGACCATCACCCGCTACTACCTCTTCCAGCTTCCCGGCTGGCTCCTGGCCGCCGCGCTCGTGACCGTCCTGCACGCCTGGCTGGGCCTGCCCATGTGGGCGGTGCTCACCATCATGGGCGTGGTGGTGCTGAAAGACGTGGTCTGCTACCCGTTCCTGCGCAAGGCCTACCAACTGGAAGCCGCCGGCGCCGCCCAACTCGTGGGACTTCGCGGGGTGGCACGGGACACCTTGGACCCTGCCGGGTACGTTTACGTGAACGGCGAGTTGTGGCGTGCCCGCACCGAGGCGGGAGCGGACGCGATAGCCGCGGGCACGGAGGTCCGGGTGGTCCAAGGGCAGCGCATGACGTTGACCGTGGCCAGGGACTAGCGTGGTGTTGTGCAATCAAGCGTAGGCAGTATGGTTAACCATACCGCCAACGAACCGAAGGGGTTCTCATGACCAAGTTGCCCCACATCATACCTGTAACCGTTTTGCGCCAGGACGCGGCAGCCGTCTTGAAGCGCGTCGGCGAGTCGCGTGAACCGTTCGTCATCACGCAGCGGGGACGAGCGGCGGCGGTTCTCCTGAGTGCTGAAGCGTACCAGCAGGCGGAGTCCGAGCGGCAGATGCTCAGACTGTTGGCTCAGGGCGAGAAGGAGATCGCTCCAGGTCGGGGCCCCGACCTGGACACGGTGCTGGCGGAGGCCGACGCGTTGCTCACGGATGAAGATTCGTGAGCGTTCACCTCACGCCATCCGCCCGGTCGTATTGAGCGTCGGGTTTCAAACCTGCCAGAGACTGAATCCCGCGCCTACAGAAACCCCATATCCTCATAAAACCGCTGAGCCCCCGGATGCAACGGTATCCCCAGCGGGCCGGCGTCGGTATCCCGGCAGGCCTGCCGGACGTTGAGGCGGGGGGCGTCCACGGGGATGTCGCGGCGACGCCGGTAGATGGCTTGGCACAGGGAGTAGGCCATGTCGTCGCTGAGCCACTTGTGGGTGATGACGGGCCAGCCGCTGAAGTCCACCGTGCGCGCGTCTTCCTGCATGCCGGGGAAGCGCCGCTTGGGGATCACCGAGCGCTTGAAGCCCAGGTCTTCCATGCCGGCGATGACGTCCTCGTCGAGGTGCAAGACCTCGTAGCCGTTTTCCAGGGCGGCCTCCAGCCACTTGGTAGACAGGCCCTCGTCGAACACGGCGTCCACGGTCCGGGCGCGGATCGACTCGATGCGCTTGGGCGAGGATGGATGGGCGCACTCGTCGACCTGGCCGCCCCAGCGCTTGATCTTGGTGAACGTCAACCCGTAGAGCGACATGATCGTGGTGATGGCGTAGGCGGTGGTGTTGTCGATGCCCGTGGCGCGGGTGGAGACCTTCAGGGGAATCTTGTTCTCGACCACTTCGCGCAGCGAGCGCAGCCCGAGTTCCCTGGACACGACGAAGGCGATGCGGTCCCAGGAGGGGAAGCACGCCAGCGCGCGCAGGGGCAGCGCCTCCTTGTAGTAGCCCTTGCCGCGGTAGCACATGGTGGCGATGACCGACGGGTTCACGTGGGACACGTCCACCCGGCGCTTGCCCACCTCGATGGGCGCCTTCATGCCGCCCATGAGCTCGCCGTGGACGCCGAACCGGAGCGGCGGAAAGATGTTGTCCTCCTCCTTGCTGGAGTGGATGTTGATGTCCAGCCCCACGCCCAGCTCGAGCATGCGCTCGGGATAAACGCCGGCCGCGATCTCCAGCATCGCCCTCACCCGTTTCATCCGTGAATTCGGTCGTTGTTGCGCCATGGCCATCCTCCCTCGATGTTCCCGACCGTGTAACAGATACGCCGGCACCTGGCGACCACGGCACGGCTCGGCGGGTATTCGTTTCGGCCCCGGCCGGAGATCATGCCCCGGGAACCGGCCGGGACACCGCCCTATACCCTGCCTTCCTTGAAGTCGGAAAAGCCCTCAAGTATGAATAGAGCCCATGAGTGACACCGCACAGCGCCTGAAGGAGATCATCGACGGCGACCGCGAGGACTTGGTCCGGCTTTGCCTGGAACTAGGCGGCATGCCGAGCCCGCACGCTCAGGAACGGGCGTTGGGCGAGGCCGTGGTCGCGTGGCTCAAGGAGGCCGGCATCGACGCCTGGCTCCAGTGGATCACCGACGAGAGCGTCAACGCGGTGGGCGTGATCCCGGGCGCGGGCGGCGGGTCGAGCCTCATCCTCAACGCGCACATGGACACCGGCCCCGAGCTTCCGTCCGACGCGTCGGAAGCGAACGTGCGCATGGAAGGCGCCTGGGTGGACGGCGAGCTGATGTTCGGCAAGGGGCTCATCAACGACAAGGCCCAGCTCTGCGCCTTCATGATCGCCGCCAGGGCGCTCAAGAAGGCCGGAGTCGTGCTCGGCGGCGACCTCTACGTCACCGGCGTCGCCTTCGAGACCGGCGAGCCGTCGGTGGACGACACCCAGGGGGTGAACTCTCCGGGAGAGGGCTTCGGCGCCTGGTGGCTGATCAACCGGGGCATCACCGCGGACTACTGCCTCGTGGGGGAAACCTCCGGATTCGGCGTCATCATGGGGGAGTGTGGCGCGGTGTGGCTCAAGATCCGCTGCAAGGGGCGCGAGCTTTACACCCCGCGGCTGGACCGGGGCGAGACCCTGCGGTCGCATCCCAATCCCTTCATCAAGATGGCCCACGCGGTGATGGCGCTGGAGCAATGGGCCATCGACTACGAACACAGGGCGCGCTTCGAGTTCCCCGGCGGCACCATGATCCCCAAGGCCCAGGTCATGCAGGTGCGCGGCGGACCCGGCTACTGTGACATCTACTACGACGTGCGCATCGTCCCCAGGACCGATCCGCAGGAAATCAAGCGGCAAATCGAGGGCGTGATGGCGACCCTGGACTTCGACTCCGAAGTGTCGGTCTACCAGTACTCCCGGGGCCACGTGGCGCGAAACGCCGACGTGCTGATCGATTCCCTCGACCAGGCCCACCGCGACGTGCTGGGGGGCGACCCTCCAGCGCCGCCCTCGGCGGAGATCAGCATGTGGCGGGACATGAACATGTTCAACGAGATGGGGATTCCGGCCGTGTGCTACGGGCCGCCGCGCCAGAAGGAAACCATCAGCCCGCACCAGAACCGCGCCATGAAGATCGACGACCTGGTGGCCGCCACCAAGGTCTACGCGCTCACCATCCTGTCGGTGTGCGGCGAATCCACGGAATAACACGTCAGGGAGGTTCCCTTGGGTAGCTCAACGGCCGTCACGCGCGGCGTCCGGGTCGATGTCACGACCCAATACGACCCCAACCGCTCGTTTCCCGAGCACAACCGCTGGTTCTATCTCTACACCGTGGAGATCAGCAACGAAGGCTCGGAGACCGTGCAGCTCGTAAGCCGCCACTGGATCATCACCGACGCCACCGGCCACGTGGAGGAGGTCAAGGGACCGGGCGTCGTGGGCGAGAGCCCCGTGCTGGAGGAAGGCCAGTCCTTCGAGTACACCTCCGGCTGCCCCCTCTCCACCCCCTACGGCACCATGCACGGCACCTACCAGATGGTCACCGCCGACGGCGACCGCTTCGACGCCCAGATCGGCGAGTTTTTGCTCGGCGAGCCGCAGTCGCTGCACTAGCCAGCTCACTCACCCACAGCGTGACGATCCTTGAGCGTCGGCAGCGCCCGAATTCCCTTGCCTGCTTTCTCCTCTGCCACCCGCAAGTCGTACAGCTTCTGCAAGTTCAACCAGAACTCCGCGCTGGTGCCGAAGAAGTGCCCCAGCCGGAGGGCCGTGTCACCCGTGACGGCGCGCCGCCCGTTGAGTATCTCGGTAATGCGGTTGGTAGGCACCTGAAGCAATCGCGCAATCGCAGCCGCGCTCATGCCGGCCTCCTTCAATTCTTCAGCCAGATGCTCGCCCGGATGAATTGCGGGGATGGCCATGCCGTCTCTCCTAATGGTAGTCAACGATCTCTACACCTGCCGGTCCAGGGAACCCCTGCGGCCACTCAAAGCAAATCCGCCATTGTTCGTTGATACGAATGCTGAACTGTCCCTTACGGTCGCCTTTGAGGGCTTCGAAATGGTTGCCCGGCAATGCGGCGACATCCTTGAGCGAGTAAGCTGCTTCCAGTCTGTCAAGTTTCAACCTGGCGGCACGTTCGAAACCCGAGAAAGCGCTGATCCGGGCACCATCTGCAAACGCCTTGGTGCGTTTGTCGCCATAGCTGACGATCATTTCAAATCCTAACCGGCTTTATGCGTTACGTCAAGCATAATACTGTGCCGCGGCCACATGGAATTCCTGGTCGGACAGGCTGACCCACGTGCGGTCCCTCGACGGTTGATTGCCATATTCAACAATCGGCTGAAGTAGCGGATTCTCAAATACGACAACCAGGGGAACGCCCGAAACAAAAAGGGGCGGAACGTCCCCTCGCGGCTCATTCCCGCGAGGATCCGTTCCGCCCCTTGTCGGCGTGCTGTCCGGTCCAGCCGGTCTAGCTCTTCCGGTTCAATGCCTCGAATACCTTCTCGGACGTAATCGGCAGCGACGTGATGCGGACGCCGACGGCGTCGGCCACGGCGTTGGCGATGGCGCCGGCCGTGGGGATGTTGGCGGTCTCGCCGATGGCCATGCTGTTGTAGGGGCCGGGGCCGCGCTTGTGCTCGGTCACCAGCGTGGTCAGTTCCGGGACGTCCCGGACCGTGGGGATCTTGTAGTCGCCGAAGTTGGCGGTGGTGACCTTGCCGTCGTCCACCATGAGGTGCTCCATCAGGCCGTAGCCGATGCCGGTCATGCTGGCGCCTTCGATCTGGCCCTGGTGCATCAGCGGGTTCAGGATGGTGCCGGTGCTGTGGCTCGTGACCAGACGCTTGAGCTCGACGTTGCCGGTTTCGGGGTCCACCTCCACCTCGGCGATCTGCGCGCACATGGCGGCGTCCGCCACCTTGGACGTGTCGTCGTAGAGCCCCTCGGTCTCGATGGCCGAGCCCTTCTTCTTGACCACGTCGGCATAACTGAGGCCCCGGCCGGCGCTCTTGTGCACCACCTCGCCGTCGGCGAGGTCGAGGTCTTCCCTGGGAGCGTCCAACGCGTTGGCGCCGGCGTCCAGCAACTCCTCACGGGTCTTCATGATGCCGTCGTAGCCGGCGTTGCCGTACACCCGGGTGCCGCGGCTGCCGCCGAGGCCGGAGTCCTGGATGCCGACGCTGGTGTCGAAGTGCTCGAACTTGATGCTCTCGGCCGGAATCTTGAGCTCCTGCTCCGCCATCTGCTCCAGCAGCGTGAAGGTGCCGACGCCCTGGTCCAGCATGGCGGACGAAACCGTCAGGGTACCGGTATCGTCGAGCCTGAACTTCACCAGCCCCTTGCCGCCGTTCACCGACCACTGCACGAGGCCGATGCCCTTGCCGACGTTCTTGGGCCGGGGCTCGTAGTACTTGACCTCGTCGAGGGCCTTGTCGAACACCGCGTTGGAGCCGACGTAGTCGACCTTCTCGCCCACGGGCGAATCCGCGACACCCTCCAGCAGGTTTTTCTTGCGCAGGTCCGCCGGATTCATGCCCAGCGCCTCGGCCAGCAGGTCGAGCTGGCTCTCGTTGGCGAAGAATCCCTGCGGATCGCCCGGCGAGCGCATGTGCCCGCACGGCACCTGGTTGGTGTACACCATGTGCTCTTCCACGAAGGTGTTGGGCATGTTGTAGGGGCCGGGGGACTTCTGCGGTCCGCCCAAGATGCCGTTGGGCTTGAACGCGCAGTAGGCGCCGGTATCGAAGATGAAGTCCATGTGATGGGCGGTGATGGTGCCGTCCTTCTTGGCGCCGGTCTTGACCTTGATGATGGAAGCGTGGCGCGGGTTGCCGGCGATGAACTCCTCGTCGTAGTCCATGACGATCTTGACCGGCCGTCCGCCGCTCTTCTTCGACAGCGAGTAGCACAGGGCGATGTCCATGAAGTCGCCCTTGCCGCCGAAGTCGCCGCCGATGTAGCACGGATGCACGACGATAGACTCGGGGTCCACCTGCACCGCGGCGGCTACCTGGCCGCGGATGCCGTAGGGTACCTTGCTGCACGCCCAGATCTCGGCCGCGCCCGTGGCCGGGTCGGTCTTGGCCACGCAGGAATGCGGCTCGATGTAGGCCTGGTGGACCTTGGGCGTGGTGAAGGTGTTCTCGACGATGACGTCCGCCTCGGCGAACCCTTTCTCGATCTCGCCCTTCTCCCAACTGACGTAGATCACCCGGTTGGTGGGGCCGGCGAGCTTCTGGGGCAGTCCCTTGTAGGTGTGGACCTCCGGGTGAAGCAGCGGCGACGAGGATTCCATGGCCTCGACGGGATCCAGCACGGGATCCATTTCCTCATACTCGACCTCGATGAGCGCGGCGGCCTCCTCGGCCGCGTCTTCCGTCTCGGCGGACACCGCCGCCACCTTCTCGCCGATGAAGCGCACGATGCCGTCCGCCACGATGGGCATGTCCACCACACGCCGGCCGATGCGCAGTCCGGCAACGTCTTCGCCGGTGAGGATGCCGACCACGCCGGGCACCTGCATGGCCTTGCTGGTGTCGATGCTTTTGATGCGGCCGTAGGAGATGGGGCTGCGCAGGATCTTGCCCCAGAGCATGTCGGGGAACGTCACGTCCACCGCGTACTTGGCCTTGCCGCTTACCTTGTATTCACCGTCGATCCGGGGTGTGGGAACTCCCACGCTGTGCGTTTCCGCCATTGGCTCACCTCTGGAAGGTTGTTGAAGATATGGGTGGTCGGGACCCTGAAAACAAAGCATCTTCCTACCACACGCGGTGTTTGATGTGTACCGGTTCCGTTGGACGGCGGACGCCTTGCCGCGAGACGCGAGATATGAGAACGGTGACCGGGAAAGGAGGGACAGTCATGCACTCCGGCACCACCGCATCCGTTCCGAAAAGGTTCTTGTGGCTTGCCCTGACGCTGCTTCTGGCGGCGGTGACGGGAGCGCGGGAAGGCCGGTCCGAGGTCCTCGACCCGGCCGAGGTGACCAACCGCCAGTACCGGCAATTCATCCATGCCACCGGCCGCCCCGCGCCGGAGCATTGGACGGAAGGCATGCACCCCGAAGGATCGGCGTCCGATCCCGTGGTGCTGGTGACCTGGAACGATGCGGTGGCCTTTTGCCAGTGGGCGGGGGGAAAGCGTCTGCCCACCGTTGCCGAATGGCAGGCGGCGTGCAACGGCGGTAACCTGAAGAAGCAGGCCGACATCTGGGAGTGGACCTCCACGGAGGTGGGAACGGAGGGCGATTCCTTCAAGGCCCTGTGCGGACCTTCGGGGGAATGCGACTGCTCACACCGCTACCGGCCCCATTGGCGCAACGCGGTGAAGGGGTTCCGTTGCGCGGGCGGCACGTCGCCGTTGGCGCTCCAACGAGAACGGCCCGGCAGCGCAACGATTGCGTACTGCCGGGCCGTGGTTCCTCTGAGTGATTTCGTTAGGGTTAGACCAGCCGGCTCTCCGGAAACATGAATGAGCGGATGGTGACCGGGATGACCTCGGTGACGCCCATGGCGCTGCCGACGTCGATGAAGTCCAGGTCACCCACGTCAATGCCGTCGACCGCAATGATTTCGGGCGCGATCTTCAGCTCTTCCTTGAGGATGCCCCCGAGCGATTTGGCCACGTCCATGTCCAGGATCAGAAACACGTTCAGATCCTCGTCTTGCGACTCTTCCGCGTCGTTGACGACCGCGGCGATGCCCTCGGCCACGCGCCGGATGAACTTGTAGTTGGGCACGCCCTGCAGGCCCAGGGCCAGGGCCAGACCCGGCTTGTATTTCTCCAGGTCGAACTTGGCCAGCGCCGTCCGGATGGTGCCCTGCATGTCGGAATTCTCGTCGATGAGCGCCTTCACCACCTGCAGGCCGTAAACCGGAAGCGGCGTCTCGCTGGAGATGTAGCTGGTGTTGCCGCTGGCCTGGATGGTGTACTCGCCAGCGCCGATGACGGTGGCGCGGATACCTTCCGTGGGCTCCTTGACCAGGTCCGCCCGGTTGAGCTCGTCGATGCGCTCCCGGATCTCTTTACCCAGATGGGGGCCGACGTCGCCGAAGGACGGCGTATCGTGGTCGTAGATGTGTTCCGAGACCCCGCCGGAGAAAACGATGTGGTCGATGCTGTTCAGGCCCTCGTAGCCGGGTAGCTGATCGGTCACCAACAGGTGTGCCTCAAGATCGGACAACGGCTTCGCCTGGATGACGTTGAAGAGATAGGTCCCCATGTAGGCGGCGAACGCCCTTTTGACGTCGTCCGTGATCGTCTGACCCACCTCCACCGGCGTGCCCAGCTCCTTGGTGATGAACGTGGCCGGGAGCTCCACCCGCGTCACCACGTCGTTTTCGTCAAAGGCGATGAGACGGGCGCCCACGCTGATGGCCGCAGTCTGCGTCACCGTTCCTTCCCGAATGACCGACAGCTTGGTGGTGCCGCCGCCCATGTCGATGTTGAGCACCGTGGCGCCGGCCGATTTCGACAGGTCCACCGCGCCGCAGCCGTAGGCCGCCAGCAGCGCTTCGTGGTTGGGTCCGGCGGAGGCGCAGATGAACTTGCCGGAATCCTTGGCGAAGTACTCGAGGATAGGGCGGGAGTTCTCCTTGTTGAGGGCCTCCCCGGTGATCACCACGGCGCCGGTGTCGATGTCGTCGTGGGTGTAGCCGGCCACGCGGTAGGACTCGTGTATGAAGTCCTCCACCTTGGCCGTGTCGATGAGCGTGCCGGAGCTGTACGGCGTCAGCATTATGGGTGAACGGTACAGCACCTCCCGGTCGGTGACCCTGAACCGGGCCGAGAGCCCGGCCCCCTCCCGCCTGAGGGTCAGATGGGAGAAGACCAGGTGCGAGGTGGAGGAGCCGATGTCGATGCCCACGCTGGTGAGCGAGAACATCTCGACCCCTTCGATGTCCTCCACGATGGCATCGGG
>JAPOPM010000205.1 GCA_026712905.1 Deltaproteobacteria bacterium | reverse complement strand
TGGCGCTCGGCGAAGGGCTGACCATGATCGGAAAGCTCCTGGGTCACACGAAGGTGGAGACCACCGCGCGGTACGCGCATCTGGCGCGGGAGTCAGTGCGCGAGTCCGCCATCCGCGTATCCGACAGCATCGCCGCCGACATCCTGAAAGGATACCCGATTGGCGGCGGGGACCAAGCCCCGGCCAGGGAAGCGACCTGACGCCGGGGCCGGGCGTAAACCTCTCAAGAGTCCTGTTACCGTTGCGGCTCCGACCTTCGCAGTGGCGGCCACCACCGAGCCCGCATGGCCTCGTGAATGTCGTCGGCCAGTTGCTTGCCTGTTGCGGATTCAGGGCAAGAAGTTAGTCGTCCAGCCACACCGTAGTATTCCCGGTCCGCCTCCTCCACGATGATCTTGTTGACGCGGATAAGCGGGTCCTCCGACAGGATGTCCTCCTCGCGCAACTCGTGCACAACACTCAGGAACGCGGAGATAAATTATCAGTTGGCGGAGCGGGGCTCGGGGTACAGATTCGTGCGGCGGACGCTGGTGCACTTGGGGCATCACGGGCTAAGGAAGGGAAAGAAGGGGCGGTTCACACGGCCGATCCGGCGGCATCGGGAGACGGGGCAGGTGGAAGACGGACGTGGGACAGATGTCAAGGCCACACAACAAGGGCGCTGATGCCGCCGAGCTGTTTTGGTGTCGGCGTTTCGAGCGTCTGGCGGGGAAATCCAAGCGGCATCATCGATTGTTCGTCGGGCATCGAGTTCCGCCAAGAGCCTGGCGGCGTTTCCCTGGCGCATTCCCACAACTGTTCCGATCCGACGAATCCCATCCACAGCATCCGGGTGACGGACAACTCGGCGTGGCCATTTCGATCGACGGGCAGGCCGGGCCGGCGTCTTCACGCAGCTGCGAATCTGCCCTGTAGTCGGCGCGGTGTGGGCAGTGTTCCAGCGCGGACAACAAGGGAGTCTACCACGACACGAGCATCAAACACCCTGGCCGGCACGTCGACGAGCACGCTTTCCGGTTGAATGATGGCGCATGTGACAACAGACGATGGACCGGATCGCCGCTACGCTTCTTGGGGTTCAGGGGAACGTCTTGAGGATCAGCCGCGGATTGAACACAAGGTCCCACGGGTCGTGCACGGCCTTCATCGGGTCCGTCTCCACGGTACCCCTCATTTCTTCAGCGTCTCACTACCCGGGTGTTTCATCGATCTCCCCACCGCAAGCATTCACCGAGATGCTTGCATTGCGTGATCCTCCAGCGCTCACATCGTTCCGTGTGCGGAGGGTTCCCCCCTCCACCCGCACGGCGATTCCCTTCTGGCCGGTACTGTTTTATCTGTCGTCGCTCCTTCTCCTTCAGAAGTCCATACGCCTCTTTTGTAAAACACGGAACAATGGCCTTCCAAACTGGAATCCACTCTACGTCTGGGAAGTCATCCCTGTGTTGTGGAATCCTTTGTGCCAAATTGCTTGTTTGGCCTATATACCAGGGTTCTCCATTGTCTATTCGGATCAGGCGATACAGTCCTGGTTCTGGCGGGGGATCACCTTGCGAATGTCTTCCAGGCCGGAATAGTCGCCGCGGCGACTCTCGGCAGTCGCGTTCAAAGAGTTGCAGTGCTCTATCGAGAAACCGTTTGAACCGCTCCATGAGGTGTTTCCTTCACCGGCTCAGGTCAATTCATTTGGATACTACACAGTTTGAACTTCGCCCGCTCCGGACACAAGGACAATCTCGATCCCTACATCGCGACAGCGTCCAGACATCTTGTTGGCGACCTTTATGGTGTCCGGATGCAGAGGGACCGCGGCAATCAAACGGTCCGCAGGGTCCGGGCCGTCAAGGAGCATACCGACTGCTTCATAGAGGTGCTTGCGCAGTCTCGATTTTTGTCCCGAATGGCGTGTGTTGATGATGCCTCCCTTCGCTTCCACCACGACACGTTGACCCCCTAGCTCTGCCAACACATCGCCCTGACCTGACACAAACCTGACGTCAACCGTTTGGTCCTGGCGAGTGTATGTGCCAGCGTCGCCGGTCTTCTCTTTCGCATCGGTTTTCTCGAACCCCTCGCTCTCCAGCCAACGGCGCATGTTGAACTGCTTGGCGTGCATTCCATCAGGACGTAAACACACCTTTTTCGCGCCCGAGTTGAACAGCCAACGTGCCATGGCCAGCATCACAGCTGGTTCATGTAGATGCTGTTCGAGCTCTCCTTCACATTTCCCTGCCCTACCTTTCGGCGGCGACTTTTCTGTGATGAACGTCATCAGCATTCCTCTTGATGAAAGTGCTCCCTGGTTCAGGATCATGGCCCCCGCGATCCAAACACGTCGAAGAGAGTATCGCAAAAACTCTGCATCTCACCCTTCTCGTAGGTCGCGTCAGCCCACGACTCGGCGCGGACGCGGACATCGTTCCACGAGAGGCGATCAGGCTGTTCTGCCCGTCTTGAACCCTCCAACTCCAAGTTCAGACGAATAGTACATACATTTGTCGTCTTCAAACTCAGCTTCCGTAGACACAATCAGCGCGTTTGAACACCTGAGTGGCATGACTATCCCAAGTGCACCATTCCGCGAGGTCGGACCAGTTCAGGCACAGGTCAAAGTAACCCAAGGTTCCCGCC
>JAPOPM010000204.1 GCA_026712905.1 Deltaproteobacteria bacterium | reverse complement strand
GACGACACCGGCACCCTGACGGTCTCGTCCGCCATGCTGGACCAGGGCGTCGGCACCTTCACCTTGCTGGAGCAGATGGCGGAGCAGGAGCTCAAGATCCCGGCCGAGAACATCAAGTTCGAGCACTTCGACACCAGCGTCGGCATCCAGGACTCCGGCTTGGGCGGCAGCCGCGGCACCCGGGTCTACGGCAACGCGGGTTACGACGGCATCATGAAGACGCGGGACGAGCTCCTGGAGGCCGGCGCCAACGCGCTGGACGCCCCCAGGGAGGACCTCGACCTTTCCGACGGGCAGGTCGTGCACAAAAACGCCGACCGGGGCATGAGCTACGGCGACGTGGTCAGGGCCAAAGGCTCGGCCATCGAGACCGAGGGGCTCTACGACGACACTTCCAAGGTCGCGGATGCCGCCATGTGCGCGCAGATCGCCGAAGTGGAGGTAGATCCCGAGACCGGCAACATCGACCTCAAGCGGCTGGTCACGAGCCACAGCACGGGCACCATCCTGAACCCGCTCATGCACCAGGGCCAGATTGAGGGCGCCAGCATGACCGGCATCGGCTATGGCCTGATGGAGCACCTCATGGTGGACGACGGCAAGGTCACCACCGCCAACTTCGGCGACTACAAGATCCCCACGGTCCGGGACGTCCCCGAGCTGACCACCCTGGTGACCGAACACAAGCGCGGCCCCGGCCCCTACAACAGCATGGCCATCGGCGAGACCGCCAACATCCCCACCGCGGGAGCCATCGCCAACGCCGTGGCCGACGCCTGTGGCGTCCGCATCACGTCGCTGCCGATCACGTCCGAGAAGGTGTTCGAGGCGCTGAGCCGGAAGGGGTAACCGGTTAGCTAACCGGAACGAACATCAAGAAGGGGCGGAACGGATTCTCGCGGCGACCCCCGCGAGGTTACGTTCCGCCCCTTCTTTTTTTGGTGCCTCCGCCACCCTCCCTTGAAACCGGTTCCCCACCCCAACGTCCATCCATCCGTGGCGCTACTCATCAGGCCTCGCCATTCATGCTGCCCCTCCATCGGTCCGTAGAAAAGTGTGGGGAATATGGCTCATCATATTTCAGAATCCGCTACACCAGCCGATTCTGGAATATGGGAGCCACTCGCCAAGGAGTTTGCGCAGCCATTTCAGAGGAGTCGCACGTTATGCTTGACGTAACGCATAAAGGTGGATAGTTTACGAATGATTGTCAGCTACCGGGACAAACGTACCAGGGACTTTGCGGAGGGTAGGCGAGTCAGGGCCTTCTCCGGCTTTGAACGCGCGGCGCGGTTGAAGCTTGACCGGTTGGAAGCAGCGTATTCGCTTAGCGACCTCGCGGTTCTGCCCGGCAATCATTTTGAGGCCATGAAAGGCGACCGGCGGGGACAATACAGCATCCGCATCAATGACCAATGGCGGGTCTGCTTCGAGTGGCCGCAGGGGTTCCCTGGACCCGCGGGCGTAGAGATAGTGGACTATCACTAGGAGAGACAGCATGGCCATCCGCGCAATCCATCCGGGAGAGCATCTGGCTGAAGAGTTGAAGGAGGTCGATATGAGCGCGGCCGCGCTCGCGCGACTGCTTGAGATACCTACCAACCGCATTACCGAGATCCTGAACGGGCGGCGCGCAGTCACGGGTGACACCGCCCTTCGGTTGGCTCATTTCTTTGGCACGAGCGCGGAGTTCTGGCTGAATTTACAGAAGCTGTACGAACTGCGGCTAGCGGAAGAGAAATCGGGCGAGGGAATACGCGCCTTGCCAACGCTCAAGGAACGCAACGTTGTGGGCGAGTGAGCGCCATGGACGCAACGGGAACTTGCAGCTAGTGCGGTGTCTGGTTAATTCGCGTCATAATCTGCGGAGGATTTTTTGTCGTCGGCAAGGCGCGATGACGAGCAGTGGCGGGCACCACGCGAGGAAGAGCAACGCAGCCGACGGCGAAAAAGACCCGCAGATTATTGTGCGAATTAATCAGACACCACACTAGGGGGTCGGGGTATTACAGACCAATCAGGAGGCAGTTATGGCATCGGTTTTGTTGTTGGGTCCGGAGGACATGAACGGGCTCATCACCATGAAAGAGGCGGTGGACGCCATGGAGCGGGGCTACCTGGACTGGGCGAAGAACCGCGAGCTGGGGGCGCTCCGGCGCCGCGTCCACTCGGTGGCCAACGCCCGGGTCACGGTGCACCAGGGAGCGCCGAATACCGCGGGGGTGACCGGAATCCTGACCCACTGCGAACACGTGATGATCCACGACAACGGCATCCAGACCTACCAGACCCGGGGGCGCCCGGTGCGGGTGATGTTCGACGGCGACAACGCCGAGCTCAAGTGCATCACGGTGGGCGAGGTGCGGGTCGCGGAGTTGCCCGACGCCAACAACGTGGTCAACGTGCAGACCGCCTGCTCCACGGCCGTGGGCATCAAGCACCTGGCGCGCCAGAGCTCCAAGGTGGTGGGGGTGCTGGGCTCCCGTGCCCAGGCGGAATGTCAGTTGCTCGCCACCAAGGCGGTGGTTCCCGGCGTCGAGGAAGCCAGGGTCTACAGTCCCAATCCGGAGAACCGCACCAAGTTCGCCGCCAAGATGACCGAGCTTCTCGACATGGAGGTGCGCCCGGTGGCCACCAACCGCGAAGCGGTCCAGGGCGTGGACATCCTGCTGTCGGTGACCAACTCCAACGTGCCCACCTTCGACGGCGACTGGCTGGAACCGGGCGTGCACCTGTGCTCCATCGTCTCCAGCAACATCGGCCTCATGCGCGGCGGCTTCATCCAGATGAAGCGGCGCGAGGTGGACGACAAGACGCTCCAGCGTTGCGACATCATCGTGTGCAACTCGAAGCGCCAGGAGATCCTGGACGAGCCCGGCGTGCTGTGGGATCCGGTGCAGCAGGGCGTCATCACCTGGGACGACGTCTGGGACCTGGGCGAGGTGCTCGCGGGGCAGGTGCCCGGCCGCACCTCCGAGGAGCAGATCAGCTTCTACAAGAACAAAGCCTTCTGGGGCGTGGGCGACCAAGTCATCGGCCGGTTGCTCTACGACCGCGCCGTGGAGAAGGGGCTCGGCACCGAGCTGCCCATCGACGGCGCGGAGTACCGGGAATCCGACGCGTAGGATCCGGCGGCTCGGGCGAAGGGCTACGTGGGGTTGTTCTTTCGTTCGACGATCTCGATGCGCACGTCGTCCGGGGCGCGCACGAAGGCGATCTTGAGGCCGGGCCGGAGCAGCCGGGGCTCGGAAAAGAACTCGGCGCCGCGTTGCCGCAACTCCGCGGCCGCCGCCTCCAGGTCGTCCACCTGCAGCCCGAAGTGGTCGAGCCCGACGTAGGGGCGGTCCGGCGCGGACGGGACGTCCTGGTCGGGCTGCGCCCTGGCGATGCAGATGGTCATGCCGTCGATGTCCAGGTCGACCCGGGGGCGCCCGTCGGTCTGGGTGGTCTCGACGATCTTCGCGTCGAACACGTCGTGATAATACTTCGCCGTCGCCTCGGGGTCCCGGCTCCTGAGGTGGATGTGGTCCTGTCTGTACCTGGGCATGGGCGTCCTCCTTGTCATTCCGGTTCCAACCTCCGTCGTTCCGGTTCTAACCTCCGTCGTTCCGGTTCTAACCTCCGTCATTCCGGTTCTAACCTCCGTCATTCCCGTTCCACCCTCCGTCATTCCCGCGAAAGCGGGAATCCGGGGGTGGAGAGGGGGTCCTTGGGCGTGTCTCCCGACCGCCATGCCAGCGGCGCCATCAGGCCCACGCTCGCGAAGGAAAGGATGGCCATGGCCTGGAACAGCGTGGACATCTCCGTGTACGCCAGCAGCAGGCCGATGCCGGACACCCCGGCGGTCTTGGCGACCTGCTGGCTCAGGCGGTCGAGGGAGATGACCCCGCCGCGCAGCTCCAGCGGCGCGTTCTGCGTGAGCAGGCTCTTCTGCATGGGCGAGATGATGCCGTTGGCGAGGCCGTAGAGCACCAGCGCCGGGACCAGGGTGCCGGTGCCGGAAGCGAAGGACACGACCAGCAGCGCGAGGCCGCTCACCACGAAGGCGCCCAGCACCAGCCGCCCCTTGTCCCACGCGCCCGCGAGGCGTCCGGCCTGGCTCGACGTCACCATGGCGCCCAGCGCGTGGAAGGAGCGCAGCAGGCCCGCGCCGGCGGTGGAGAATCCGTGGGCGCGCACCAGGTACAGCGGCAGATAGGTGAAGAAGGCGTAGTCCAGGAAGAAGCGCAGGAAGCCGGCGGCGAAGGCCAGCAGCAGGCGCGGGTTGCGCACCACCCGGGCCACGTCCTTGAGGTACTGGCCCGTCGACACCGGGGCCTTGCCGCGGGTCTCGGGCATCCACGCCCAGGCGAGCACGGCCAGGGGGATGGCGGCGGCGTAGGCGAGGAAGGGCCAGCGCCATCCCACGAGGGCCAGCGCGCCGCCCAGGGGCGGCAACACCACTTCGCCCACCCGGTCGATGAAGACCTTCAGCCCCTGACCCGATACCTCCCGGCGGTCTTCCAGCAGGTCGCCGATGAGCACGATGGTGAGGGGAATGACCGCGCTGAAGCCGACGCCTTGAACGGCCCGCAGGGCCAGCACCCACCCGAAGCTCGGTGCGAACGCCACCGCGGTGCCGGCCCCGCCGAACAGCAACAGCCCGCCCAGCAGCAACGGGCGCCTGCCGTAGCGGTCGGCGACGACCCCGAGCAGGGGAGCCAGCACGATGGCCGGGGCGGTGTAGACCGCGATGACGAGCCCGACCTCGGCGTCGGTGATGCCGAACGGCTCCAGCATGACCGGAAGGACCTGCTGGACGAGGTTCACGCCCATGATCACCAGCAGGCTCGAGGCGTAGACGAGTCCCAGGGAACGCCGCAGTTCCGGCGGCAACTCGCCCAGATCGAACAGGGAGGTCGCGGAGAATCGCATCGGGGTACTCGTTGCCCTGTCTTACGCGCGAATCGGTGCGATGGGCAAGGGCGCCTTGCCGGTCACGCGAAATCCTGCGCATATTATGGACATGGGTTTCCTTTCCACCGGGCCGGTTGCCGGGGTTGTGACGACGGCGCCATACGGAGCGCCGGCATGACGCTTTCGATCTGGGTCGGCCTGTTCGGCATCGTCGCCGGGGCGGTGGCGGCCGTGTATTTTCGTAAGCGCCTCGGAAAGCCCGAGTTCCTCTGGATGGTGGGGCTCGCGGCCCTTGCGCCGGGGTGGCTGATCGCGCTCACCGGCCTGCTCGACGGCCTTTCCGGGGAGAATCCGGACAAGGGCCTCAAGGCGTTCCTGGCCCTGTCCTCGGCGGCGGCGTTGATCGGGGTCATCGCCACCGAGTTCTGCGTGCGCTGGCTCAAGGCGCACGCGGCGTGGGCACCGCGCGTGTTGTACTGGTTGCTCGGCGCCGTGGCGTTGCTGCCGTCCTGGGTCCTGCTTCTGTGGAGGGTTGCGTGACGTTGCGGACCGTGATGGGCCGGCGGCGCGCGGACGCTCGGTCCGGCAGCGGGTTCCGGGGCGCCGGGAGTCTCGGACGCGTGGCGGCGGCCGGCGCGGTGCTGGCCGCGTTTTCGTGGCCGCGGTTCCTGATGGCTCACGGAGGAGGCCACGGCGGGCCTGATGAGCCTCTGCCGTTCGACGCGCTGATGCTGCTGTTCGGCATGATGCCGTCAGGCCTGCGCCTGGACATCATGCTGGTGCTGGCGCTGGCGGCGGGCATCTATCTCACCGGCTGGGTGCGGCTGCGGGGGCAGGCGGAGGGCGCCGCCACCGTGACCGGGCTGGTGCTCTACCTGGGCGGCATCGCCGCGCTCGCGGTGGCGCTGGTGTCGCCGGTGGACCGTCTCGCGGCGGAACGCCTCAGCATGCACATGGTGCAGCACATCCTGCTGCTGATGATCGCGCCCTTGGGCATTCTTCTGGCCAATCCCTTCCCGGTGGTGCTGTGGGGCCTCCCGGGAGGCCTTCGAGAGAGCTTCGCCGGGCTGTTTCGCGAGGGATGCCTGGGGCGGTCCGTGCTGACCGCCCTCACGGCGATGCCGGTGGCCTGGACCCTCTACGTGGTCAACCTGTGGGGGTGGCACCACCCGGCGCTGTACCAGGCGGCGCTGCGCTACTGGTGGGTGCACGACCTCGAGCACTGGATGTTCTTCGTCACCGCGGTGCTTTTCTGGTGGCCCATCCTGAACGTGGCGCCACTCTATCGCCCGACGCGGCCGCTCGGGGCAAGGGTGATCTACCTGCTGGCGGCGACGCTGCAGAACACGCTCCTGGGCATGGCCATCGCCGTGCCCGAGCGCATCCTCTACCCGTTCTACGCAGCGGTCCCCGGCCTCGCGGCGTTGAGCCCGATCCAGGACCAGGGGCTCGGCGGCGGCATCATGTGGGTCAGCGGCCACATGTACGTGATCCCGATCCTGGTGCTGGTGGCGCGCCGGCTCATTTCCGAGGACGAGGCGGCCAACGCACTGGAACACGGGAGTCTGTCGAGATGAAGGCGTTGATGTCGGTCCTGTGGCTCGTGGCGCTCTGCGCATCGGCTTGGGGGACGGTCGATGGAGAGCGCCTGCGCAAGCTCGGCTTCCTTGTGCCGGAGGCGTCCGAGGAAGCCCCGGCTTTCACCACGGTGGACGCGGCCGGGAACAAGGTCGCCTCGGAGGACTACCGCGGCAAGGTGGTGCTGCTCAACTTCTGGGCCACGTGGTGTCCGCCGTGCCGGCTCGAGATGCCGGACATGGAGCGGCTCTACCAGGAGTTCCGGGGACAGGGCCTTGAAGTCGTCGCGGTGAACTTCATGGAGACGGCCGGAGAGGTGAATGCGTTCGCCGAAGAGCAGAAGCTCACCTATCCCATGTTGATGGACCCGCGTAGCGAGATCGCCGGGGAGTACGGCGTGATGCGGCTGCCGGAAACGGTTCTCATCGGCCGCCGCGGCGAGGTCCTCGGCAAGAGCATCGGTTTCAAGCCCTGGTACAAGGACGACGTGCGTGAGTTGATGGCGGCGCTGCTGGGCAACGGCGTGGCGCTGGCCGCCGCTCCCGCGGACGGCGCCGCGGAAACGGAGCCCGCGGGCAGCTACGATTCGGCGTATCTCGCCGGCGCCGTGCTCCTGGTGATCGGAATCTACCTGGCGTTTCGGCGCCGGCGCGGCCGCGCCGGTTCGGACAGCCAGGGGGACTCCGATCAATCGTGACGGGACCCTTCGATCCATGTGGACTTTCCCCAACATCGATCCGGTGGCCCTTCAGATAGGGCCGGTGGCGGTCCGGTGGTACGGGCTGATGTACCTCTTCGGCTTCGTCGGCGGTTATTTCATCGCCGCGTGGCTGGCGCGCAAGCGCGGCCTGGCCCTGGGCGGGGAGAAGCTGGTGGAACTCATCAGCTACGTGGCCATCGGGGTCGTGCTGGGCGGGCGGTTGGGCTACGTGGTCTTCTACAACCTGCCGTACTACCTGGCCTACCCGGCGCAGATCCTGGCGGTGTGGGAAGGCGGCATGTCGTTTCACGGCGGCGCACTGGGGGCCGCGCTCGCGGGCTGGTGGTACGTGCGGCAGCAGGGGATACCGTTCTATTCCGCCTCCGACTGCATCTTCGCGGCCGCGCCGCTGGGCCTGGGTCTCGGCCGGTTGGGAAACTTCATCAACGGCGAACTGTACGGACGCACGACGGAGTTGCCGTGGGGGTTGGTGTTCCCGGGCGGCGGGCCGCTGCCGCGCCATCCGTCCCAGCTCTACGAGGCGTTTCTCGAGGGCCCGCTGCTGCTCGGGGTGCTGCTGTGGCTGGGAACGCGCACGCGCGCGCCGGGCATCGTCACCTGGGCATTCGTCGGCGGCTACGGCATCGCCCGGTTCATGGTGGAGTTCGTGCGCGAGCCCGACGCCCACCTGGGGCTCGCGTGGGGCCTGTCGCGCGGGCAGTATCTCAGCGCGGTGATGATCGCGGCGGCGGCGATCTTCTTCTGGATGACGTGGAGGCGTTCGGCGAACGCGGCCCGTTAAGACGGGATACGCGTTCGCGTGAGGCGTGGCTACTCGTCCATTTCGCCGAAGTAGTCCCTCAGGATCCGTTCTTTTACGTACTCCAGGGCGCCGAGGTCGTGCAGAATGTCGCCGCCGGTGTCGTAAAAGAAGATGTCACCGTTCTTGTTGCGACCGACAGCCATCAGCCACTCCAGCTCGTCACGGTCCTCGAGCAGGTAGTTGATGGTCTGGCTGGCGCCGTTGCTGTCGATGATGGTGACCTTCGGAGTTACCCGTTTCTTCGGCTGGGTCATTTCTTCCTCCCAGCGCGCAGTCTACACCAGCGGGCACCCTTGACTCAAGGGTCGATGGCGGCGGGGCGTGAAGCGGTTACTCCCGGACCAGTTCGGCGATGGTCTCCACGTGGAACGTCTGGGGAAAGAGATCCACCGGGCGCACGCGCCGCAGCGCGTAGCCTTGAGCCGTGAGCCGACCCAGGTCTCGCGCCAACGTCGCCGGGTCGCATGAGACGTAGAGGACCCTCCCGGCGCCAAGCGCCGCCAGCCTGGGAGCGGCCCGCTTGGCGCCGTCGCGGGGCGGGTTGAGGACGATGGTGGTGAAGCGGCGCTGCTGGCGGATGAACGCGTCCACCGCGGCCGGAACGTCGTGGCGCCACCAACGGATGTTGCGGACGTCGTTGTCCGCCGCATTGCGTCGGCCGTTGCGAACCAGTCGCGCGTTCGCTTCCACCGCCGTCACCCGCCGGGCCCGCCGGGCCGCGGGCAGGGTGAGGTTGCCGGCGCCCGCGTACAGCTCCAGCACGTCATCCTCGGCGCCGAAGCCCGCCCATGCCATCACCTCGTCCACCAGCCGGCGGTTTCCCTCCGTGTTGACCTGGCTGAAAGTGCCCGCGTCGTGAGTCAGCCGCAGGTCGCCGTCCACGATGCAGGAAAGCGCGGTCTCGCCCCATCGCTGGCGCCATCCGGGCCCCGCCATCACGATTCCCGCCGCCGGGCCGCCGACCAACTCCGCGCACGCGTCGCCGTCAACGCTCTGGTAGGCGTGCCTGCTTTTGGCCGAGAGGATGACCTGCCCCGGCCGGTCGGCGCTCAGAATCTCTACCTCCGACACCGGCGTGGCCAGACGCCCGACCCATTGGACGGCGAGCTCGATGCCGCTTTCCGTATCCGGCTCGGCGATGTGGCAGCCGCGCACCTCCACGACCTCCCGGGAGGACGCCCGGTGGAACCCGATCCGCCGCTCGCCGTCCACGTGCAGCACGATGCGGCGCCGGTAGTGGAACTCGCGGGACCCCGGCAGGATGGGGAGGAGCTCGAACCCGGCGAGGCCGCCGACCCGGGCGAGCGCGTCCGCGACGTTCCGCTGCTTGGCCTGAAGCTGCGTCTCGTAGGCCGCCTCCTGCCACGAGCACCCGCCGCAGTCACCGGTGTAGGGGCAGGGGGCCGTCCGGCGCGCCGGCGACGGTTCCACCACCGATCGCAGCCGGGCCACGGAGTAGCGCTTGTGCTCCTCCACCACGTCCACCTCCACCCGGTCCCCGGGCACGGTCAGCGGGACCAGCACCACTTTGCCGTCGCTCCGGCCGAGGCCGAAGGGGCCGTGGGTGAGCGTGTCGATGCTCAGGGCGAGTGGGGACGTCACCGCGTCACACCGGATCTCTTGTCGGGCAGGGCTTTGCCGGGCAGGGGATATGGGGTAGGAATTGAGAATTCAAGCGCGCTGGTGTTCATGGGGCTAAAACCACTGGATCGGAGGTCGCCTTTACGTCATGGAACACGACCCACGTTTTCTCGCCGCCGTCGACGAGTTCAACCGCGGGCTCTACTATGAAGCTCACGAGACCCTGGAGCAACTCTGGCTCGAGGACCACGGGCCCGAGCGCGAGTTCTACCAAGGCATTATCCAGGTGGCGGCGGGCTACTTCAAGTGGGAGCAGGAAGTGCCCCAGGGCGCCGTCAAGCTGCTGCGCTCGGCCATCCAAAAGCTCGATCCCTACCGGCCGGCGTGCCTCGGCGTCGACATGACCCGGTTCATGGCGGACGTGGAGGCCGATCTGGCGGCCATCGAGGCCGTGTGCGCCGAGGGCGGCGCCGCCCCCGAACTGCGCATGCCGCGATTGCCGCTTCCCGACTGACGCGCGGCCGGGTTCCGGGTCTCCCGTAACGCGCCGCGCGCCGGAAATCGTCCCATGGCCATCCCTGCCCAGGTCATCGCCCTGTGCGCCTCCCTCTCCTACGCCTGCGTGCTCGTCAGCTCGCGCCGGGGCATGCAGTACTCCACGCCCAAGACCGTCACGCTGATCTCGCTCATCGTCCACACGGTGAGCCTCTGGACCGCGGTCTTCTTCACCGGCGGCATTCCTTCGGTGGACACGGTGGCTGTCTACGTCTTCATCGTGGCCGGTATGCTCCAGCCCATCATCCGGCTGTGCACCTACACCGGCGTGCACCGGGTCGGCGCGTCGCGCAGCAGCCCGATACGCTCGACGCATCCCATGTTCGGCGTGTTCGTGGCCATCACGGTGCTGGGCGAGAACGGCACGGTCCTGGTGCTGGCCGGGGTGGTCTCGGTGGTCTGCGGCATCGTGCTGATTACCTGGAAGCCCGCGGCGGAGGTGCGTTCGTTCCGCTGGTGGGAGTTCCTGTTCCCGCTCACCGCCGCCTTGCTGGCGGGCATCGTCCACCCCATGCGCCGCTTTGCCCTGGCCATCTCCCACGAGCCGCTGTTCTTCGCCGCGCTGGTGGGCATCGTCTCGCTGGCCTGCTTCCTCGTCTACATGCCGTTCAGCCGTGAGCCGCTGGTGTGGGACCGCCGCGCCATGCTCCCCTTCATCGCCGCCGGCACCGCCGAGACCTGCGGCATCCTGCTGGTAATCACCGCGCTGGGCGTGGGCAGCGTCATCACGGTCTCGCCGCTCGTGGGCATCAGCCCGCTGTGGGTGCTTCTGGGAACCGTGATCTTCCTGAGGGACCTGGAGCAGGTGAGTCTTCGGACCGCGGTCGGCGCCATCTGCGTCATCGCGGGCACCGCCGCCATCTCGCTGGGCGGATGAACCGGGGATCCGGTTCACCCGCCCGCCTGCGCCTTCACCCGCGCCAGCCAGGGCTTGCTGAGGAGCATGTAGAGGCCGGCCGAGATCACGTACAGGCCGACGATGCCCAGAAGCGCGGGCTTGTAGCTCTGGGTGGCGTCGAAGATGGCGCCGGCCAGGGCGGGTCCGAACAGGCCGCCCCATTGGTAGAAGAAACCCATGTTGCCGCGCACCTTGGCGAAGTGGCGGCGCCCGTAGAGGTCGCCCACCATGGCCCAGGTCACGGGGAACACCGCTTCCACCAGGGAGAAGAGGGGCAGGACGAGCCAGATCCACAGCGTGTTCTGCGCATAGGTCAGCAGCACCAGTCCGCTGGCCGCCACCAGCATGCACACGGCCATGAGCCGGGCCTTGTTGAACCGGTCCGCGAGCGAGCCCACGATGAGGTGGGTGGGCAGGGACAGCGCCGCGAACGCGCCCAGGAACCAGCGCGTCGAGAGCTCCGCCACACCCTTCCACACCAGGATCGGCACGAAGGCCTGGATGACCGTGCTGAGACCCAGCACGCGGAAGAGGGTGGCGAGCACGAGGAGCCAGAAGGGCGAACCGCGGAAGGCTTCCCAGATGCCGACGTCGGCTTCGGCCGGCGCCGCGCGGCCCGTCCCCGGCCGGCCGGGAGCGAGCGGATCGCTCGCGGGGGTATTCCCGTCCGGAGACAGGCCCATGTCCTCGGGGGAGCGGCGCACCAAGGCCGCCAGGGGCATCCCGAAGAGCAGGAAGGCCGTGCCGGCGAACACCATCCCCCAGCGCCACCCGTAGTAATGCACCACGTAGGCGAGGATCGGCGCCAGCAGGGCGCCGCCGACGCCGATGGAGCAGCTCACCAGCGCCATGGCCCGGCCGCGGTAGCGGATGAACCAGCTATTGGCCAGCACCATCGGGCAGTGCATGAAGCCGGCGCCGAAGGCCAGCGAGACCACTCCGAGGTAGATGACGAGGAGCATCCAGTAGGACTGGACCCAGTAGAGGAGGATGTAGCCCAAGCCGGTGAGCAGGACCGCCACCATCATGATGGGACGTGGTCCGATACGGTCGATGAGATACCCGGCCAAAGGGCCTTCGAGGGCTCCTTCGGCACGGGCGAGGCCGAATACCAGGCCGGTGGCCGCGCGATTGATGCCCAGGTCCTTTTCCAGCGGCAGGACGAAGACGGTGAAGCCGTAGAAGTGGAAGCCGCCGCCGAGAAACCGGAACAGGCAGCCCACCAGCACCATCCGCCAGCCGTAGAACGACAGATGGTCACGGCACCACTGAACTGGATTCCGCAAGCGCATGCGAGCGACCGGCCCGCGCTCAGGGCGCGTCGCCCGTGATGTCGCCGCCGAGCATCCTGCCGATCAAATCGGTGATGTCGGGCGGCGATTCCGTTTCGCGGATGCGGCCGCCTTCCGGCACGTTACGGTCCGATGCTCCGGGGGAGATGGCGACGAACTTGTCGCCGATGAGGCCGCGGGCGCGCACCGAGGCGATGGCGTCTTCCTGGATGGCCACGCCCGGATCGATGCGCAAGGCGAGGCGCGCGCGGTCTTCCACGAGGGTCAGGGAGTCCACCCGGCCGACGCCGACGCCGGCGATTTCCACCGAGTCGCCGCGGCGCAGCCCCGCCACGCTGGCGAAGTCGGCGTACACGACGTATCCGGAGTTGCCGAAGGCTTCGAGCTTGCCCAGGCGGATGGCGAGATAGCCGGCGCAAAGAATGCCCGCCAACACGAAGAGGCCGACGACGACTTCCGTAGCTCTATGGTTCACTGGATCGCCTCCTCGGCATCGCCGTGCAGGAACCGCCGTACCACCGGATTTTGCGATTGGAGAAACTCCGCGGCGGGGCCGCTCTCGACGATGACCCCGTCGGCCAACATAGCGACGCGGTGGGATATTGTAAACACTTCCGGGATGTCGTGGCTGACGATGACGCCGGTGAAGCCGAGTTGGCTCTGCATGGCGGCGATGAGCTGGTGGATGCTTTGGCCCAGGCGCGGGTCGAGGCCGGTGGTGGGCTCGTCGAAGAGCACGATCTCGGGATCGGTCACCAGCGCGCGGGCGAACCCGGCGCGCTTCTTCATGCCCCCGCTGACCTCCGCCGGGTACTTGTAGCCCATGTCCTTCAGCCCCACCCGATCGAGCCGTTCCCGCACCTTCCGGCCGATGGCGTCCTCTCCGAGGCGCGTCCGCTCGCGCAGCGGGAAGGCGATGTTGTCGAAGATCGTCATGGAGTCGAGCAGGGCGGCGCCCTGGAACAGGAAGCCGAACTTGCGCCGGATCTCGTTGAGGGGCCGTTGGCGCAGGCGGGTGATGTCCGTGCCGTCCACCAGGATGCGCCCGCTGTCGGGGAGCAGCAGCGCGATCATGGTCTTGAGCAGCACTGTCTTGCCGCTGCCGCTGCCGCCGATGATGGTGGTGATGCAGCCGTCGTCGATGGTCAGGTTGGTGGCCCGGAGGACCTCCTGATGGCCGAACTTCTTGTGGATGTCGATGACCTGGATCATGAAGGGCTCCGGACCATGGGGCTACAGCAGCACCGAAGTCAGGAAATAGTCCGACAACAGGATCAGCACGAACGACAGCACCACCGCCTCGGTGGTGGCGCGGCCCACTCCCGTGGCCATGGGGAGGGCGTGGAACCCCTTGTAGCAGCACACCCAACTGATGATGATCCCGAAGGTGGAGGACTTGAGCAGCCCCTCGCCCACGTCCCGGAGCTGCACGCTCTGCTCCATGCCGGCCACGTAGCTGCCCGAGCCCAGGTCCAGCAGGCCCACCCCCACCACGTAGGCGCCGAGGATGCCGATGACGTTGAACATGCACGTGAGCAGCGGCATGGCGATGAGGCCCGCGACCACGCGCGGCGAGACCAGGTACTTCACCGGATTGATGGCCATGGAGTGCATGGCGTCGATCTGCTCGGTGACGCGCATGGAGGCCAGTTCCGCCGCCATGGCCGAGCCCGTCCGCCCGGTGACCATGAAGGCCGACAGCACCGGCCCCAGCTCCCGCAGCAGGCTCAACGCCACCACCGCGCCGAGGAAGCTCTCGGCGTTGAACTTGCGCAGGCTGTAGTAGCCCTGGAGCCCCAGCACCATGCCGGTGAACAGGCCCGAGAGCAGCACCACCAGCAGCGAGTCCACCCCGATGGCGCGGATCTGTTGTATGATGAGGCGGACCTTGGCGGGCGGGCGCAGCGCCCACAGCAGGGCGGAGCCGAGAAAGATCATGCCCCGCCCCATGCCGGCCAGATGGCCGAGGGTCCGATTGCCGATGGTGGCGAGGAGTGTGGTCATGCCTGGAGATGAGTCAATGGAATCCGGATACCTTGCCGGTACGGACCCTTCCATCTTAGACGACACGCACCCATCCGCCAAACTCGAAACCGTCGACCGGGTGTTCGACGGGCGCGTTGCCGTGGTGCAGCGAAGGGACGGCTACCGTTTCTCGTTGGACTCACTGCTGCTGGCGCGCTTCGTCCAGGTGCAGGGCGTGCGCGTCGTCGACCTGGGCGCGGGCAACGGCGTCGTGGCGCTGTCCTTGGCGGTACTGCACGATGGCGTGGAGGTGGTCGGCGTGGAGCTGCAGGAGGCCATGGTGGAGCGAGCCCGGCGCGCCGTGGATTTGAACGGACTCCGGGAACGGGTGCGGGTCGTGACGGGAGATGTGCGCGCCTTGGACAAGGAGATGGTGTCCAAGAGGTTCGATGTCGCGGTGTGCAATCCCCCTTACCGTCCGCCCAGGAGCGGCAGGGTCAATCCGGATGCCGAACGGCTGCTGGCGCGGCACGAAGTGGAGGGGGGACTTGCCGATTTCGTGCGGGCGGGGGCTTCCTTGCTGCGGCACCGGGGCCGGATGTGCATGGTGTATCCCGCGGAGCGGGCCGTGGAACTGTTCGCGGTGATGCGCGGGCACGGCCTCGAACCCAGGCGCGTCCGCTTCGTCCATTCGTTTGCGGACGCTCCGGCGACGCTGGTCCTGGCGGAGGGTGTGAAGGGAGCGCGGACCGGACTGACGGTGGCGCCGCCGCTGGTCATCTACCGTGGCGAGGACGAGTACACGGACGAGGTGGCGGCGTTGCTGAAGCCGTAAGCCTCGGCACGGTCCCGGGCTTGAAGCGGGAACGGGTCAACCCCGTTTTCTGAGGTGGTTGAGCAGCAGGCGGCGCAGGGAATCCCGAAGCTCCGGGTCGTCGATACCGTCCAACGCCTGCTGCGGGAGCCGGGTCGTATCCACGGCCGGAAGCTCCGCGGCATCGGCGGGATCTCCCCGGGGCGGCTCGGCGGTCACATCTCCCACCACGAAGAAGATGTTGGTGATCACCTCGCGTCCCAGCCGCCGGTTGAGCTTCTCCAGCATGATGTCCTTCATGTAGTGGAGCTGCTGCATCCAGGCCGCTGCCCGCACGCGCACGAAGAGGGTGCCGTTGCGCAGTTTTTCGGGGCGCGCGTTGCGCGCGATGGCCGGACCCACGGTGTCGTCCCAGACGGTCCAGACGGCGTAGTCCTCAAGGCGGCGGCTGAGGGGCAGCCGCTTCACCGTGCGGTCGACAATGTCGCCGAGCCGTTCCATCGTCCTCGGATCACTCATTCTTGAGGCCATCAACCCGCCTCCTCCCGCCGCCATGATACCCGTGGGTGTCGCCCCACATCAAGTGTGTAACAGGAAATTTTTGCTTGACAGCACTACATGTCGTGGTACATTGGGAATTCGGCACTACATCCTGACGTGCATCCTAGGGGCCGAAACAAAAACAAATTCAGACGGAAGAGGAAGCATTTATGGCCGCCAAGACCACCACCCAACCTGCTCAAACCGCCCAACCGCTGCGCGACGACGACGTTCGAGACCGGGGGCCGGGCCTCCGCGTCCGGCGCTACTTCACTAAATCCGGGGTCAACCCCTACGACGAGATCGAGTGGGAGCTGCGTGCCGCGACCATTCAGAACGAGAACGGGAACACGGTGTTCGAACAGAACAACATCGAGGTGCCCAAGGCCTGGTCGCAGATGGCCACCAACGTCGTCGCCTCCAAGTATTTCCGCGGCCCCCTGGGGACGCCCCAGCGGGAGCGCACCGCGCGCCAGCTCATCAGCCGGGTGGTGGACACCGTCACGGGATGGGGCCGGGCGGACGGCTATTTCGCGAGCGCGGACGACGCCCAGGCTTTCTCCGACGAGTTGACCCACATCCTGGTGCATCAGAAGGCCTGCTTCAACAGCCCGGTGTGGTTCAACTGCGGCATCGAGGAACGGCCCCAGTGCTCGGCCTGCTTTATCCTGTCGGTGGACGACACCATGGAGTCGATCCTCGACTGGTACCGCAAGGAAGGCGTGATCTTCAAGGGCGGCTCGGGCTCGGGCGTGAACCTGTCCAACATCCGCTCGTCCAAGGAGCAGCTCGGCGGCGGTGGCACGGCGTCGGGGCCGGTCTCCTTCATGCGCGCGGCCGACGCGTCGGCGGGAGTCATCAAGTCCGGCGGCAAGACCCGGCGCGCGGCCAAGATGGTGATCCTCGACGCGGACCATCCCGATCTCGTGGAGTTCATCAACTGCAAGGTGGAGGAGGAGAAGAAGGCCTGGACGCTCATCGAGGCGGGATACGACGCCAGCCTGGACGGCCCGGCCTACGGCAGCGTGTTCTTCCAGAACGCCAACAACTCGGTGCGGGTGACGGACGAGTTCATGCAGCGGGTGCAGGACGATGGCGAGTGGAGCACGCGCTTCGTCACCACCGGCGAGGAGTCCGAGACCTTCCGCGCCCGGGACATCCTCAAGATGATCGCCGAGGCCACGCACCTGTGCGGCGATCCCGGAATGCAGTTCGACTCCACGATCAACAACTGGCACACGTGCTCCAACACGGGCCGCATCAGCGGCTCCAACCCGTGCTCGGAGTACATGCACCTGGACAACTCCGCGTGCAACCTGGCGTCGCTCAACCTGCTCAAGTTCCTGCGCGAGGACGGCGGCTTCGACACCGAGTCCTTCCGCCACACCGTGGACATCATGATCACGGCCCAGGACATCCTGGTGGACAACTCGTCCTATCCCACCGAGGAGATCACGCAGAACGCCCGCGACTTCCGCGAGCTGGGGCTGGGCTACGCCAACCTGGGTGCGCTGCTCATGTCCCTGGGGCTGCCCTACGACTCCGACGCCGGGAGGTCCTACGCCGCGGCGGTGACCGCGCTGCTCACGGGCGAGGGATACCTCCAGTCCAGTCGCGTGGCGGACCGGCTGGAACCCTTCGGGGGCTATGCGGTCAACCGGGAACCCATGCTCAAGGTGCTCGATATGCACCGTGCCCACGCGCACAAGATCCCCTCGTCGCACGTGCCGCTGGATCTGCTCACCGCGGTGCGGGACGTGTGGGACACGGTGTGCGAGGAAGGGGAGGAGCACGGGGTACGGAACTCGCAGATCTCCGTGCTGGCGCCCACCGGCACCATCGCCTTCATGATGGACTGCGACACAACCGGGGTGGAGCCCGACATCGCCCTGGTGAAGTACAAAAGGCTCGTGGGCGGCGGCATGCTCACCATCGTCAACCACACCGTGCCACGTTCGTTGAAGCGGCTCGGTTACGATGACAGACAGATCCAGGCCATCGTGGAGTACATCGACGAGCACGGCACCATCGAAGGGGCGCCGAACCTTCGCGAGGATGACCTGCCGGTGTTCGATTGCGCGTTCAAGCCCGCCAACGGCAGCCGCTCCATCCACTACATGGGGCACATCCGGATGATGGGCGCCACCCAGCCGTTCATCTCGGGCGCCATCTCCAAAACCATCAACATGCCCGCCGACGCCTCGGTGGACGAGATCGCCAAGGCGTACGTGGAGGCCTGGAAGCTCGGCGTCAAGGCCGTGGCCATCTACCGGGACGGTTCCAAACGCACCCAGCCGCTGAGCACCAGCGGCAAGAGCGATGCGCCGGCCGAGAAGGGCGACTGGCGGCCCATGCGCCACAAGCTGCCCGACGAACGCCGGTCCATCACCCACAAGTTCGACATCGCCGGACACGAGGGCTACATCACCGCCGGCATGTACGAGGACGGCAAGCCAGGCGAGATCTTCATCACCATGTCCAAGGAAGGCTCGACAATCTCGGGCCTCATGGACTCCTTCGCCACCGCCATCTCCATGGCCATGCAGTACGGCGTCCCCCTCAGGGTCCTGGTGGACAAGTTCAGCCACATGCGCTTCGAGCCCTCGGGTTTCACCCGGAACTCGGAAATCCCCATGGCCAAGTCCATCATGGACTACCTCTTCCGCTGGCTCGCCACCAAGTTCCTCGACGGCAAGGCCCAGACCGAGGTCGGCGTCGTCTCACGCGACACCGAAGAACTGGCCGAACCCGTGGCCCTCGCCCCCGCGCCCAAGCGCACGGACAGCGCCGCCAACGGCTACAGCATCGCCGAAGGCTTCTACCAGCAGGACGCCCCGTCCTGCTCCGACTGCGGCGCCATCATGGTCCGCAGCGGCGCCTGCTACAAGTGCATGAACTGCGGGTCGGTGAGTGGGTGCTCGTAGGCTTGGCAAGTCTCTTGGGCAAGAGATAGCCAGTGAATTGGGAACAGATCAAAGCCCTTAACTCGATATGGTTGCTTCGACGGAAGCCCTCGATGCTCGGAGGAGCCGGGTAAGGCTGTGGGTAACTCGGCCGGCGTCTCTCTTTGTTTCCAGAGGTGACGTTGGGCTCATTCTCTCCATCGGAACAGGGGTGATCATATCACTGGTTCTCTCAGAGAGGCACCGCAAGGGGCAATCACTGCAGTCAGACTCATGACCTGAAGCTCGTAGGTTCAAAACCTGCCCCCGGCAACCAAAATCCCCGTTATTCCAACAGGATAGCGGGGTTTTTCTTTTCCGCATCGTTTATCCAATTGAAGTTAGAGCGCGAGGAAGTATCGCGATGCTGGAGTTCGAAGGAAAGTGGCGGTATGACAGCCCTGGCTCTGTAGAAACAGAGGTGGTTTGTGCGTTCCGAGAATTGATTGACAGAATTTGCACTCAAGGGTCGCGGAAGGGGATTCTGGAGCATTTCAAGTCCCATTTCGCTTTGGCAGCCGGAGTTCCACACTCCACCAGCAGCGACGAGGGCTGGGCATTAACGGATCTGTACAACGTGATGACTGAGGCATCTAAGAATGCGCCTTTGTTCATTGAAGCTTTCTACAATGCCTGCGAGGAATTGGACCGACGCCATCCCGAAATGGAAATGCCCGGAGTCGGACGGATTAACGGTGTCTTGACCGAAGCTGGCTCGGGCTTCCAGATAGACCCGCCGAAGCTTGTTGCCACGCGGGTGCATGTACCAATTGCTGTGCCGGATGAAGTGCCATCTCTGGACATGCAGGCCAAAGCAGTGATCGAAGAAGCCTTGGAGGCTTCGGAACGAGCGCTCAGCGAGGGTAATGGGCGGCAGGCGGTGCAGGAGGTACTGTGGCTGTTGGAGACCATCTCTACAGCGTTCAGAAGTGAGAAGATTCTGGATGGCAGCATCCACGGTCCGTACTTCAACAAGATCATCGACGAGCTCCGCCGGCGTGGAGAAGGACATCAAAAGGAGATTCTGCGGTGGATGATGAGCTTGCATGGCTATCTGTCATCGCCAACAGGAGGCGGGGTTCGCCATGGCACTGATCTCAATGAAGGATTGGAGCTCGGGATCACCGAGGCACGCCTTTACTGCAACCTCATCCGGAGCTATCTCACATTTCTGATCGCAGAGCATGAAAGACTTCAACGGTGAGCTGTTCGACGCAAGGTTCGGCGAGGTCCCTGGTGTCGAATTCCAACTGGTCCGAGGAGTCAATCGGTGGCCAGTGAAGAATTTAGAGGGAGGTTACACAGGGGCTTGTAGGGTAGGTCGATGCTGGAGAAACGACAAACAGAGCGACAGAACCGCGCCAAGACGCGCACAGATTGGAATGAGTCCGCTTACAGTATGCTTACGTCAAGGATTGAACCGCTTTAATGCTCATAGTTCATGATCTCTATAAATGATAAGTATATCAAATAGTTATGAGTAATTCCAGAGGTCGATACATGGTCGGTGTGGACGTCGGCGGCACCGAGGCTCTGGAAGGCTACGGCCCGGGCCGAGATCTCCAACACAAAGAACAGTGCAACCACTTTCACTGGGCTGGAGTTCACCTCCGCGCTCAAAGACGCCTACGGTGCCATCTCTCTACGGAGGGCAGGGGCGGATGGCTGGACCATATCTTCATCAAGCGGCCTATCGTCGAACCGCAATGTGGTTGGCGGACGACCGGCAAGCTGGTTTTCGTTGTGATCGAGAGGAGTTGACGCAACGATGCCCGGCGAAGCGGAAGAAGTGCGGCAACGTCCCCCGATAGACGACAGTTCGCCGGTCGTGCTGCACGCCCGTTATACGACCTTCGTGATGCTGATAGTCAGCGGGTTGGTCGTGGTTGGAATTCTCGTCGAGGACATTTCGCGACTCAAGCGCGCTGTTGATGACGCCGAAACCATCCAGGGTTTGATGAATCTGTGGAATTCGGCAACACGTGACGAGGATAGCCCTATCTCGGTTGCCCACATACTGGCCGGACCTGCGTCCGAAATGCCGGACGAGAAGGCGGCATTCCGACTGAGACTCGCGCCTAGGGGCGATCGTAAGGGCTCTGCTGCGATTGCGTGTAGGGTCGACCTCGACCTTGGTCAGCGCTTCTTTGTTCCTGAGAAGGGACCGGTCCAGCAGATATTGGTGGGTCCAAGCGGCAAGTTCGAGTCCGGCAGCGAATTCAAAGTTGGGTGGCGGGGGATTTCGGGAGACCGAATGTGGACCGAATGGTTCCTGAAGCAACCGCCCTACAACCTTCGGAGTTACTCTCGGTTCTGGGATATCTTGGTGTCAAGTGGTGGTAGCGCGCGTATCGACACCGCAGAGATTGAGAGAAATTTAGCACGGGGAATTTCGGCATTCGATCAAGGAATTACAATGCACGGTGTACCCACTCCTCCAGATAAAGAGGGTCCTTATTGGCTGATCACGGCTAGCCCGCACTATCAGGTCGTACATGTCAAGATGCTTCCAGACGATAGTCGACCCGAAGAGAAGGAAACCGCGATCGCTCCGGTAGGCAGGTATGTGAGACCAATGAACTGGAGTGGAGATGCTCAACCGCTAAGGATCATGGTCTTGAGGACAACGGAGTGGAACGACGAAATCCAGGATTGGAAAGATGAAGGATTCGATACCGCCGCTGTCAGCGTATGCCGTGGAAGTGGGGGCTCTGAATCAAGAACTTATCCCGTCGTCTTCCCGGTGAAGCTGTGGACAGAACGGTTCGCCTGGACGGATGCGTGGATTGATCGGGCCATCGCGCACGGTCATCTGTCGAAGGAGCTCCGTCCGAAGATGAGCAACAAGCTGCGGCTCCCCTTCGCGCAAGCCTTCGCCGATCTGCACCTCGAGGTGGAAGATCTCGAAAGCCTTGAACTAGACGCCCTGCACGGGTGGTTGCAGGGCCGTCTCGATAGGCGAGGACGGAACATCGAGGTCGCGGGTATAGGAATTCCGCGTCCCCTGCTTAGCTCGTTGGGCTTGTTTCTCATCATAGTGTTCCAGGGCTACGCGGCGCGGCACCTGTCGGAAGCAGCATCTCGGATGAAGTTCAGCGCTGACGGCGACCCCGGCGCATTCCAGGCCTGGATCGTGCTGTATGACGGATTGCTTTCCCTATCTGCAGCCATTTGCATTGTTGTTGCACCAACCGGGGCCGCACTCATCGTTGTGTGGGTCCTTTATGAAGGAGGTTTCTGGACACCCTACGTCTTTGCAAGCGGATCCGGACTCATCGCTTCTCTGATGCTCACAAGTTACTCCGTCCGGAGCCTCCTGCGGCTGCGCATTGAGACGCAGCGGCACCGGGAAACCGCGGCGAGGAATCGTGCCGAGCAGAGTCTGTGCGAGGCTGGGGCGGTATCCGCCGGGGCCAGGCACGGTTCCGAACACGAAGCGGATCCACGATCCAAACTCGAATAGGGCGAGCGCCTGGAGTCAGCAGGGGTCGATGGCATGAAGACGCTACCGTTACTGCGCCAATTGCGGCTTTCTATCGCCAAGCTAGCCAGTAATCCAGGGTTACCTGTAGCGGACAACTGTATATGTCCCATTTGTGTCAATCGAAAATGTCCCACATTGAAGATTGCGAGGACGTGTACGTCGGGCCAGTCTGTTGGCAAAAGCCAACAGGAATGGAGCGGCGAACCGATGCACGGATGGGAGACAAGGATGCTGTTAAGGCACTATCTGGAACGAGGCGTGACCAGGGCGGAACTGTCGCGACGGTTTGGTGTGGATCGACGGACGATCCATCGATGGGTAGGTGTTGGCTCAGTAGGCCAGTCAGCACGCGCTTTACCCAGAGTAGAAGAAGTGATACTAAACCTCAGAATGTAGGCGGTTGGTTCCGTGGATTGGTATCAATGGCGAAAGCAGGCACACAGCGCGATCGGGCGATCGAGTTTCTGCGAGCGCGCGGCATCATCCGCCTTTCCGAGTTCAGGGCTGCCGGGATCACCGCAGCCACGATCAGCCGCTTGGTCGGGGATGGTGAGGTCCTCCACCTTTCGCGCGGGCTTTACCAACTGCCGGACGCGCCTCTTGAGGCGAATCATAGCTTGGCCGAAGCCGCAAAGCGTGTTCCCAAG
>JAPOPM010000203.1 GCA_026712905.1 Deltaproteobacteria bacterium | reverse complement strand
TGACGTACTCGCTGTCCAGCACGTCCAGCATGGAGCCGCGCAAGAGCCGCACCACCCCCGCAAGCATGAAGCCGAAAAGGCCCAGGGTCACGGCCGGCAGCACGTACGACTCGATGCCCTCCTTGCGGCCGGCGGGCAGGACGTCGAGGTTGACCGCGAAGATGGATATCAGCACGATGCCGGCCCAGAAGGTGGGCACGGACTGGCCGAACAGCGCCACGGTGCGCGCCCCCACGTCCCAGAACCCGCCCTTCCGCGTGGCCGCGACGACACCCAGCGGCAAGGCTATCAAGAGCGCCATGGCGGTCGAGAACGACACGAGCTTCAGGGTGTTGGGAAGCCGCAGGCCGATGAGCTCGGCCACGGGCTTGCGGGTGCGGATCGACGTTCCCAGGTCCCCGTGCAGCAGGCTCAACACGAACCGCGCGTACTGGACGTAGATGGGCTGGTCCAGCCCCAGCTCCCGGCTCATCTCCTCCTGGATCTCGGCCGAGGCGTCGATGGGCAGCATCACGTCCAGCGGATTGCCTGTAAGTCGCGCCAGAGCGAATACCAGCAGGCTGATCACCAGCAACGTGACAAGGCACTGGATCAACCGGCCGGCGATGTAGCGTTGCATGGGATTTCGTGGTCGGGAGGCGTGTGGCCCGCACCGCTCGAATCGCTGGCGATTCCTGTGGTACGGGCCACCTCCCGCAACTGTCGCGCTAGCCTACTTGGCAGTCACCAGGCTGGGCTCGATGTAGCCCCGGTGGGGCCGCACCTGGATGTCCTTCACCTGGTTCCCGTAGCCCCACAGGATTCCCTTGACGTCGCCGATGGGTACGCCGCGGTACTCGTTGTAGAGTATCTTGTAAGCCTTCTTTACCTGGGCCGCGATGCCGTCGATGGTGGCTTCCCCCGCCGCTTTGCTGGCGATGTCGTCCACGGTGTTGGCCATCTTGATGATCCTGCCCTTTGCCGACCACCAGATGCGCAGGCTGTCGGAGCCGTTGAGCCGTCCGGTGGTGGCGAAGGTGCCGGCTTGCCCCACGATCTTGGGAGATTGCGGGTTGGCGATGTAGAGCGGACGGAACGCCCCGATGTCGGTGGGGACGATGCTGGTCTTGACTCCGATGGCCTCCCAGTACCCGGCCACGATCTCGGCAAGTTGGAGGTACTGCGTGAAGCCGCCCGTGGGCAGCGCGAAGAGCTTGATGGAGAAGCCGTTGGGATAGCCCGCTTCCGCCAGCAGCTTCTTGGCCTTGGCCGGGTCATAGGGGTACGGCTTCAGGTCCGTGGGATAGCCGATGGAGATGGGAGAGCTGGGGAACACCGCCGCCGCCTTGCCCTTGCCGTGCAGCAGCGTGTCCACGATCTCTTGCCTGTTGACCGCCAGGTTCAGGGCCTGGCGCACGCGCACGTCCTTCACCGGACCGGCCTCGTCATAGTAGGTGGCGTAGAGGTGGATGCGCACGGACGTGGGCTGGGGGTCCTCGGCGATCTTGAAACCGGCCTTGCTCACCTCCTGGACCTCGTCCAGCGAGATCCGCGCCACGTCTACCTGGCCGGTCTTCAGCATGGCCACGCGAGTGGACGCCTCCTTCACCAGCACGGTGCGCATGCGGTCGAAGTTCGGTGACGCCCGCCAGTGGTCCTTCACGGCCTCGAACTCGATGAAGTTGCCGACCTCGTGCTTGACGAACTTCCAGGGCCCGGTGCCTACGGGCTTCTGGGCGAAGCCGTCCCAGCCGACCTCCTTGATGTAGGCCTTGGGGAGCACGATGCCCTCGATGCCGGGCTGAAAGGACATGTCATACGGAAAGGTAGGCCATGGTTTCGCCGTGACCACCGTCACCGTATGGCGGTCGACCACCTCTACGTCCTTGATGCCCTTGCGGAACTGGCGCACCCGGGAGGCCTTGGCCTTGGGCCGGCGAAACCCCTCCATCAGGGTGAACTGCACGTCCTCGGCGGTCATCTCGCTGCCGTCGTGGAACTTGACCCCGGGCCTCAGCTTGAAGGTCCACGACTTGCCGTCCGCCCCAGGCGCCCAGCTCAGCGCCAGTCCCGGCGAGAGCTTGCCGGCGGCGTCGATCTCCGTGAGCCAGTCCCACAGCGGCCCTACCAGCCCCAGCGAGGCGCTGATGGAGGTGCGGGTGGGATCCATGGATTCCTCGCCGAAGCTTCCGGCCGCGTACCGCAGCGTCTTTCCGGCATCCGCCGCGAGCGCCGGCGCGGCCAGGGCCAATGAGAGCGCTAGGAACAGGAACAGAAGGAGCCTTTTCGAAGCGTTCAACATGGTAATATCCTCCTCGTCGTCGATTCGGTTGGATAGCCCTTGTTTGCGCCCGGGCTTGACACGCCCGCACATTACTCCGGTTGAAGTTCGGAGTGCAAGAGATGCCGTGCAGTCGTCACCCCAGGCTTGACCCGGGGTTCGGTTCCTGACAACCCCTTTGCTGACATGCACCTCGAAACCCTGCTGATCATCTTCGTCGCCCTCGGCGCCGGCGCTTTCTCGAAGGGGGCCACGGGGATGGGCCTGCCGCTCATCGCGGTACCGATCATGGCGGGTTTCCTGGGCGCCCAGCAAGCCGTCATCGTCATCACCATCCCCAACATGGTCAGCAACTTCTGGGTCATGTGGTCCTACCGCTCCAGGTTCCACACCGTGCCGGGACTCGTCTTCGCCACCATGGCGGGGGCCGTTGGGGTGGCCGGCGGCACCTGGTTCCTGGCCACCGCCAACGAGCGCATGCTGACCCTGGCGCTGGCGGTGTGCGTGGGCGCCTACCTGGTGCTGCTGGCCTTCCGCATCGAGATCCGTTTCAGCGGACGGTTGGGCCGTGTCCTTTCGCCGCTCATCGCCGCCCTGGCCGGCGTCTCCCAGGGCGCGGCCGGCATATCCAGCGCGGTGGTGGCCGCGTGGGTGCGCGCGTTCCAACTGGAGAAGGAGGCGTACATCTTCGCGGCGTCGACGATGTTCCTGGGCCTCACCACCATGCACTTCCTCTTCGTCCTGGCGGCCGGGCTGTTCGATCGGCAGCTCCTCGGTCAGGGAGTGCTAGCCCTCGTCCCCATCGCGCTGTTCCTGCCCTTGGGAATGCGGACAACCCGCTACATCAGCAAGGAGTGGTTCAACCGGGTCATCGTCACCCTCATCATCGTGATGGAGGCCAAGCTGATCTGGCAGGGTGTGGCGGGATAGTAGACACTCGGAAAACGCTGAAGGCGTCACCATCCAGTGCGATCCTGTCTCTGGCAAGGCGTGGCGAGATAGGTGACACTCGGAAAACGCCGCCGCGCGAGGGCTCAAAACGTCACTCGGGGCCTGCAACGTCACCCCGGGCCTCCACCGCGTCACCCCGGCCCTCCACCACGTCACCCCGGACTTGATCCGGGGTCCAGGGGCGGGGCGGGGAATCAGTCCGGCAGGTGCGCGGTTTCCGGCAAGCCGAGCATCAGGTTCAGGTTCTGGATGGCGACGCCGCTGGCGCCCTTGCCCAGGTTGTCGAGAAGGGCCACCAGCAGGGTGTGCCCCGAAGGGTGTGGCACCACATGCAGTTCCATGCAGTTGGTGTCGTTGCACGCCTGCGGGTCGAAGCTGCGCTCGTGGGCTTCGCGCGGGTCCGGATGATGGATGACCCTGACGAAGGACTCGCCGTCGTAGCGTTCCCGGAGACAGTCCAGGATGGCCGTGCTGTTGACGCCCATGGGCAGCACGCCGAGCGGAACCGGCACCTCGACCCGCATGCCGCAGCGAAACGCCCCCACGGCGGGCACGAACAGCGGTTCCAGGGTCAGCCCGCTATAGGCTATCATCTCCGGTATGTGCTTGTGCCGCGCCCCCAGGGCATAGGGCGCCTCGTAGGGCAGGGAACTCAAGCCCTGCTCGGGACTCTCCCATTTCTCGATCAGTCCTCGGCCACCGCCGGAATAGCCCGACAGGGCGTGGACCGAGACCGGGGTATCGTGGGGCACGAGTCCTTCGTCCACCAGCGGCCGTGTCAACAGGATGAAGGCAGAGGGGTAGCAGCCCGGGTTGGCCACGCAGGGAGCCTCGCGGATAGCATCCCGCTGCCCGGCGTCGAGCTCCGGCAAACCGTATGTCCATCCCTCGGCGACCCGGTGGGCGGTGCTGGCGTCGATCAGTCGCGTCCCGCATCCATCCGCCCACCGCGCTGCTTCGCGCGCCGCGTCGTCCGGCAGGCACAGCACCGTCAGATCCGCCGCTTCGATGGCCGCGCGCCGCGCTGCCGCGTCTTTGCGCCGGTCGTCGTCCAGCGTGGACAGCTCGATGTCCCGGCGTCCCGCGAGCCAGTCGCGTATGCGCAGGCCCGTGGTGCCCGCGTGGCCGTCTATGTGTACTCTCGGTGGCATGGATTCGTCTCGATTAGCGCCTTCAAAGGTTGAATCTAGCAAAAATCCTTCAACGTTTGCACAGCGCGGCACCTGGTCGAATGGAACCCCCTTTTGAGCTAGAGAGTACCGGCGATTCCGCGTCGCGCCGTGCGCAGTCAAGTAGTTGTCGGCAACAAGACGACCGAGATGCTTGTTCACGGCTTGGCGTGAGACGTTGAAATGGTCGGCGCAAATCTGCGCGATGTTTTCGGGGTGGGCACGGACCTGCCCAAGGATGTAGTCCCGAATCGCGCAGACCCTCTCTCGTGACGTGCTCGTAAACCGGCAAACCCCGGCTTTACGGCCTCCAACGGAATTGCTAATTTGCCTTCATTCCACGGCTCGTCTTTCCGTGAAGGGAAACGGGCATTTCTGATTGATTCAAGGAGGAATAGAATGGACGCCGATGCCAAGAAGACCGCACTTCGCATGATCCCCTACGGACTATACATCCTGACTGGTGAGGCCAAGGATGGCCGGGTGGCCGCGGCCACGGTGAACTGGGTGACGCAGGCGTCCTTCGCGCCCCCGCTGGTGGTGGTGGGCGTGAAGGCGGACTCGGGCGCGCACGACATCATCAAGGAATCCGGCAGCTTTGCCCTGAACGTGCTGGGCAAGGGGCAACAGGGCCAGGCCTTCACGTTCTTCAAGTCGCTGGAGCGGGAAGGGGATACCATCGGCGGCGAGGCGTTCTCCGCGGGCGCCACCGGCGCTCCGGTGCTCGCCAACGCGCCGGCCTTTGTCGAGTGCAAGCTCGTGGATACGGTGGAGAAGGGCGACCACTCCGTGTTCATCGGGGAAGTGGTGGAGGCCGGCGTGAGGGGCGAGATCTCCGGCCGTGCCGATGACGCCACGCTCCTGCTCAAGGACCTGGGCGACTCGGTCTTCTACGGCGGCTGATACACGGCGCTCGAAGCGCCGGGAGGATGCCGCGTGCTCCGTGCGCGGCACGCCATGACAACCTCAAGGCTCGTCGGCTGGTTGCAGGACATCGTGGGTGGCGACGGCGTGGTGTCGCACCCCACGGAGTTGAGCGTCTACGACTGCGATGGGTACACGCTGGAGAAGTCGGCGCCGGACATCGTGGTGCTGCCGCGTTCCACCGGGGAGGTGGCCGCGGTCCTCAAGCGGCTGCGGCGTGAAGGGGTGCCGTTCGTGCCGCGCGGCACCGGCACGGGACTGAGCGGCGGCTGTCTCCCCTTGGGGGCTCCGGTCATGGTGAGCCTGAGCCGCATGAACCGGATCCTGGAGCTGGATCCGGCCAACCGCCGCGCCGTGGTCCAAAGCGGCGTGATCAATGCATGGGTAAGCCGGGCGGCCAAGCCCCACGGCCTCCACTACGTTCCCGATCCCTCGAGCCAGATGGCCTGCTCCATCGGCGGCAACGTCGCGGAGAACTCGGGCGGCCCGCACACCCTCAAGTACGGCGTCACCACCAACCACGTGCTCGGGGTGACGCTGGTGCTTCCGGATGGTGAGGTCGTCCGTCTCGGCGGAATGACCGAAGATGCGCCGGGATACGATCTCCTGGGGGTCACCGTCGGCTCGGAGGGCACCTTCGGCATCGTCACCGAGGCGATTCTCAGGCTCCAGCCGGTGCCCCAGGCATGCAAGACCCTCCTGGCGGTGTTCGATTCCGTGGCGGACGGGAGCGCCGCGGTGTCCGCCATCATCGCCGGCGGCATCGTCCCGGCCGCCCTGGAGATGCTCGACCACTTGATCATCCAGGCGGTGGAGGACGCCTTCCATTTCGGCTTCCCTCGCCACGCCGGCGCGGTACTGATCGCCGAGCTTGACGGACTGGAGGCCGGCCTTGACGGAGCCGCCGGCAAGGTCAGGGAGGTCTGCGAAGCTAACCGCGCCACCGAGATACGGGTGGCCCGTGATGACCGCGAGCGCGAGGCGTTGTGGAAGTGCCGCAAGCGCGCCTTCGGCGCCCTGGGGCGCCTGGCGCCCAACTTCTGCTGCCAGGACGGCGTGGTGCCGCCGAACCGGTTGCCGGAGATCATGGAGCGTATCGCCGCCATTGGCAAAACCTACGACCTCCGCATCGGCAACGTGTTCCACGCGGGCGACGGCAACATCCATCCCATCCTGCTCTACGACGAGCGGGACCGGGACGAAACCGAACGGGTGGTGGCCGCCGGCCGCGAAATCCTGCGGGAGTGCGTGAGGCTCGGCGGCAGCCTGACCGGCGAGCACGGCATCGGGGTGGAGAAGGTGGCGTTGATGCCGTTGATCTTCACGCCGGACGACCTGCACACCATGGAAGAGGTGCGCGGCGTGTTCGACCCCGACGACTGCTGCAACCCCAACAAGATATTCCCGTCCGTGGAGCAGCAGGTCGAGGTCCGGGCGCCGCGGCGCCAAGCGGCGATGTAGGCCGCGCGGTCGGGCTGTTTCTTGTGGCCGCGGCGATCATGAAGTCCGCGGTTTCGGGAAGGCCGCCCGTCGAGCGTGAGGCGGGTCTCGACCCGGCGCGCCTCGGGACGATTGGTATGAGTCACACTTCTCCCCTCGATCCGGCACCGGACTGGGATGGTTTCGACGACGACCTGCGCGAGTCCCACGCGGCCGCCGGAACGCCGGCCGATTGCGGGCGGTTCACCATCGACGGAATCCGGCCGGTGCGGGTTCTCTTCCCCAGGTCGTCGGAGCAGGTGTGCCGTATTCTGGAAATCGCCTCCACACGCGGCGTCGCGCTGGTGCCGGCGGGCTTCGGCGCGCATCTGGGCTTGGGTGCGCCTCCGCGGCGGCCGTTTGCCATCCTCTCGCTGGTCTCCATCAACGCGTTGGTGGACCACCAGCCCGCCAACATGACCGTGACCGCCCAGGCGGGCATGAGCGTGAGCGAGCTTCAGGCCGCGGTGGCCGAGAGCGGCCAGTGGTTGCCCGTGGAGCCGCCTCTTCCCGCGGACACCAGCGTGGGCGGCCTGATCAGCGCCGACCTGAGCGGCCCGTCGCGCTTCTCCCAGGGAACCGTACGGGACCTGCTGATCGGCATCACCGTGGCGCGCGCCGACGGCACCCTCGCCAAGAGCGGCGGAAGGGTGGTGAAGAACGTCGCCGGCTATGACCTGGCCAAGCTCTACTGCGGCGCGTTGGGGACTCTGGGAGTCATCGTCGAGGCGACCTTCAAGTTGCGCGCGCTTCCCGCGACGGTGGCGATGGCGCGGGTGACCTGCCGTGACGTGGCGGAAGCCGGGAAACTGTTGGAGGGAATCCGGACCGCGCCGCTGGAACCCTTGTTGATCGAACTCCTGACGCCTGTCCCGGCCGGCGGCGGCGATTGCGTCATCATGCTCGGCTTCGGCGGTTCCGAAGAAGACGTGGCGGATCAGCGAAGGACCCTCACGGGATTGGCGCGCGGGAATACGATCGAGGAGTTGACGGGAGAGGACGCGGGCGCGGCCTTGGCCGAGTTGCGAGACGGCAACACGCGGGGCGAGGGCGTTCTGAAGCTGAAGGCAGCCCTCCTGCCCACTGATATGCAGGCGTTCGTGGCGGCGCTGGAGCATGCCAGCGCGAAACACGGGTTGACGATGGCGATGCAAGCGCACGCGGGCAACGGCATCGTGCGGGTTCGCGTGAACCGGCCGGAAGTGGGAAACATGAGGTATTCGGCGCGTGCCCTGGTGGAGGAACTGCGCGCCGCCGCGGCGGCCTTGGGTGGCACGCTGGTCGTGGAGCAGGCGGCTTCCGACGTCAAGCCGGAACTGGACATTTGGGGCGGCGAGATCGCGGCGCTGCCCCTGATGCGGCGTATCAAGGAGACCCTGGATCCCAAGGGAGTCCTGTCGCCGGGACGGTTTGTCGGGGGAATCTAGCTGCAGCGGCCCGTTCGCCTTACCTGCCGCCCGTTTCGGGAAACGGATGTCGTCAAGCAATGAGTTCACAACTCGCTGATTTCGAAAGCTCCGGAAACTGTATTCATTGCGGGCTCTGCATTGCGTCGTGCCCGACGTTTCTGGAGCTGGGGACCGAAATGGACTCGCCGCGGGGCCGCATCCAACTCATGCGCTCGCTCCGCGACGGGTCGGTGCCACTGGACGACACGAGCGTGCGGCACCTGGATCTGTGTCTCGGTTGCCGCGCGTGCGAGACCACGTGTCCCTCCGGCGTGCGCTATGGGAGCCTCATCGAAGGGGCGCGCGGGTTCATCGAATCCCGCCACCGGCGCTCCTGGTTGGAACGAATGAAGCGGGGGCTCCTGAACCGCGCCTTTCCCAATCCGACGATCATGAAGGCATTCGGCTGGACGGTGCGCTCGATGACACGGCTCGGGCTTCGGCGTCTGGCCGGGACAAAGCTTCTGCCGGCGTTCGTCCGCCGCTCACTGCGATACCTGCCCGAGCCGGAAGCGCCTTTCCGGTCCGTGAACCTTCCCGAAGTGACGGCGCCGGCCGGTCCGGTGCGGCACCGGGTGGGCCTGCTGGCCGGGTGCGTCATGCAGAGCCTGTTCGGCGACACGCATGCCAGCACGGTGCGGCTGCTGACGCAGCACGGGTGCGAGGTCCGGGTTCCGGCAGGTGCGGGATGCTGTGGCGCCTTGCCGTTGCACAACGGTGACCGGGAGCGGGGTCTGGCGCTGGCGCGCCGGACCATCGCCGCGTTCGATGCGCTGGATGTCGAAGCGGTGCTGACCAACGCGGCCGGTTGCGGTGCGGCCATGCGGGAGTACGGCGCGCATTTCAAGGACGATGCCACGTATCGCCCAGGGGCCGAACGTGTTGCCGCCAAGGTGCGCGATGTGGCAGAGTTCCTTCATGCGTTGCCCGACTTCGCGCCCACAAGGAACGTGAACATCAAGGTGGCTTATCATGACGCGTGCCACCTGCTGAACGGGCAGGGCGTGGAGGCGCAGCCGCGTGAGCTTCTCAAGAACATCCCCGGTATCGAGTGGATCGACCTCCACGAAGCGGATGTCTGTTGCGGCAGCGCGGGGACCTACAATCTCACGGAACCGGAGCTGGCCGGCAGACTGGCCGCACGGAAGGCCAGGAACGTGATGGCGACCGGGGCGGACGTGCTCGTGACCGGGAATCCGGGCTGCATCCTGCAGATCCGGGCCGCCCTGCGAGAGCAAGGATCTTCCATTCGCGTCGTGCATACCGCGGACTTCCTGGCGCAGGCTTATGTCAGCGGGCCGGCGGCGCGGGATTCAGCCGGCGCACCCGAAACGGAGTAACCCATGAGAGACGGTTTGCGCATACTCGACAGCGACATGCACGTGTTCGAGCCCCACGATCTCTACCTGACCTACATGAATCCCAAGTGGGGCGACCGAATTCCGCGCGGCGAGGTGCGGGGCAAACGCGAGGACAAGGGCCTGACACTGCACGGCATGACACGCTATGTGCTGGGCGATGGCACGCCGATCCGCCCTCCTGGAAAAGCCGTGCACTTCCACGAGCAGCGCCAGAAGGACGCCTACATCAAGCCGGCGAGCCAGAACTACAACAACTTCTCGCAGGTGGAAGCCATGGAGGTGGAAGGACTCGACGTTGCCGTGCAGTTTCGCACCGCGCCGTTGCACACCAACGAGGACTTCGAGCCCGACTACGCCAACGATCTGTGCAAGGCCTGGAACGACTGGATGTACGACTTCTGCGGCGCCGATAGATCGCGCCTCAAAGGCTCGGCGCTGATCACCTTGCACGACGTGGACCTCGCGGTGAAAGAAGCGCGCCGGGCGGTCAGGGAACTGGGGGCGATAGGGCTGTCGCTGTGCCCGGAACCCATCAACGGTCACCACATCCATGATCGGCACTTCGATCCGCTTTGGGCCGAGGCCATCGATCTGGACGTGCCCATCTGCTTCCATCCGCCGGCACGGCCCAACCAGATCCAGGTGGCCCGGCGCTTCGAGGGGCATCCCAACGAAGACCTGCTGGTGAACCCCCTGCGCAATCCGGTGGAGTTGATCCTGGCCGTCAGCGCCTTCTGCGCGGGCGGCGTGCTGGAGAAGTTCCCCAAGCTGCGCGTGGCTTTTCTCGAGGGCAACTGTAGCTGGCTCCCGTGGCTGATGTATCGCTTGGACGAGTACTGCGAGCTCCAGGGGGCGATGGCGGAGATCCCGTTGCGCAAGAAGCCCAGCGAATATTTCCGCGAGCAGTGCTTCATCTCCGCGGACGTGGACGAGGCACTGGTGGTGAGCGTCATCGACTACATGGGAGACGACAACATCGTCTTCTCCACGGACTACCCGCACATCGACTCGCGCTGGCCCGACGCCGTCTCCACCTTCCAGTCCATCCCCGGGCTCAAGAAGGAATCCCTGGAGAAGATCCTCTGGACCAACTGCGCGCGGCTGTACGGGTTGGATTAGGACAGGACATCCATGACAACGCGAAGTGCTGTTTGGGCTCCTCCCGCGGAGGTGTCGCGGGAGGCGTGTCTCGCCGACTCCATGGCGGTTCTGGCGATGCCGGACATCCCGCTCAAGGAGTACGAAGATCTGGTGCGCATCGAGGCGGTGGGGTTGGAGTGGGACATCGGCGCCCGGATCTACGAGCCGGAGGATCCCGCCAGGATCCTCGTGGGCGCGGACGGGAAGAAGGCGGGGGCCTACCTGCTGTCCGGCGGTGACGGCGACTTCAAGACCATGGCGCCGGTGGCGCGCCTTCTCGCCGGGAAGTTCGGCTTCAAGGTCGCCACCATGACCTATCCCGGCCGGCTCTGTCTGGACGATCCGTCGCGCAACTGGCCGGGAGACACGATCAATCCGGACGGGAGCATCCGCACCCCTATCTGGCTCACCGGCGAGCACATCACGCCGGACCAGTACGAAGTGGTGAAGGACAGCTCGCTGCGCGAACGCTACGGCACTCGCACCGTGCTCCATGCCAGGCCCGGCACGACCTTCTGGTATCGCCTCGCGGGCTGGCCCGCGGCCTTCGAGGAGGGCGGCAAGCAGGTCATGGCGCGGAACCTTCCGGACGGGGAATACTCCGTCTACGTGCACGGCCACTCCACCGGCGGCCCCTTCGTCTTCATGCTGTCCCAGCGGGTTCCCAACATCGCCGGCGTCATGGCGGTGGAGAACTCGTCCTTCGGCTACATCAACCAGGCCAAGCTGGCGGTGCAGGGTTCCCTTGGAGCCATCGGGGACTATGAAAAGCGGGTGACCGAGACCAGCCGGGTGGACCCGTTCTACGAACTGTACATCCGCACCTGGCGCGACAAGGCGCGCTACATCGGCCCGGAGAAACTCGGCCAGGACGGCCCCGTGGCGCTCATGCGCCTGCCGCTGGTGATCGAGGAAGTGATGGAGGCGTGGGAAGCGGCCCGGAATGAGCCCCAGTTCAAGTGCGAGTACGTCGTGAGCATGAATATCGAAGCCTCGCTGGAAGCCGGCGCGCGCGTCAGCGCCGAACGGCTGGGCCTTGATGAAAAAGGTACCGCCGGGCTGGTGCGGCATTATCTGGGCTACGGGCACGAGCTCCAGGGACCCGGCGTGAAGCCCGTGCCGCCGGTGCTCTTCTGCGTCACCAAGGACAGCCGCGATCATTCCGCCGATTCCTACCGGAGCCTGGTGATGCCCATGTTCGCGCGCATGGAGCCCGCCCCCAAGACCGCCCTGATGCATTTCCAGGCCGGCGTCCATTCCTACTGGACCCCGGAAACGGACCTGCCTCGCGGCGTGGCCCCGAGCGTCGCCAAGACCTGGCACGACGCCATTACCGGCGGGTACTTCCTTGCGGGGAGCGGACAGGGGGGCTGAGGAGCGTCGCCGCGGTCACGGCCGCGGCGCGCCGACCCCGGACGACCGGAGCATTCGCCCGTGACCACGCTGATTACCGGCGCCGGACTCGTGGGAACGTCCTTCGCGCAGTCTGCCGTGCGCAGGGAAGTCCCGCTGGTCTTCTATGATGCGCAACCCCAGGGCGACTTCCTCAAGCGAAAACTGCCCGGCGCGGACGTCGCATTCGTCCAGGGCGACATCCTCGATCTGCCGGCGCTGCTTCACACCATGGCGAAGCATCGGGTGGACACCGTGGTCCACACCGCCGGACTGATCGGCAACAAGGTCGCGGAGTCCCCCTACACGGGTGTCCGCATCAACGTCATGGGGACCATCAACGTCCTTGAGGCCGTCAGGTTGGCAGGTGTGCGGCGTCTGGTGCACATCAGCTCGCTGAGCGTCTACGACCAGCGCCGCAAGTGTCCCGCGCCGTTGCGTGAGGACTTTCCCCGGGGCAACGGCAGGCTCTACGACAACACCAAGGTGGCCAAGGAGTTGATGGTGGAGGCCTACCAGGGCCTCCACGGTTTCGAGGTGATCGCCCTGCGCCTGGCGAAGCTCTACGGGCTCGGCCGCTTCCGCGGCGGCTCCTCCGGCGGCCGCCTCATCCAGACCCTCGTGGAGTCCGCCCTGTGCGGTCAGGTCGCGCGCGTACCTCGACCCCTGACCACGGACTTCGAGTACGTTTACGCCAAGGACGTGGGCCGCGCGGTCGACATCGCCGCCACCATTCCTCTGCCTGCACAGACGCACTTCAACATCGGTAGCGGCGAGGTGCTGACCTTCGTGGCGTTGGTCGCCGCCATCAAGGGAGTCCTCCCGACCCTGGAAGTCGAGATCCTGCCCGGCCCGCCGCCCCCGCTACAGGTGAAGCAACCCATGGACCACGCTCTGGCCCGGAACGTGCTGGGATGGGAGCCGCAATACACCGTGGAAGAGGCGTTCAAGGACTTTGTGGCGGACCTGGAGTAGGTGGGCGGCGAACAGGCTCATTCCCCGAAGTCTTCCCGAAAGCGTTCGATTTGATGCATGCGTTCGTGCAGAACCGTGACGATACCGATGTCCCCGTTGCGTAGCGTCTTCCAGTAGATGAAATGTTTCTTGTGCCGGAAGACGTAGCCCTTCACTCCAAATTCGGCCGGGATCGGACGTGAACGAACACCACCCGTTCCGATCTGCTCGAATGCCTCGAACAGCCCGGTTATATAGCCCTCCGCCTGGTCCGCTCCCCAGTGCGCCAACGTATACCGGTAGATTTCGTCGATGCGGAAGGAGGCCGCTTCCTGTACGCGGACGGATGTCACGCGTCGGTCCGGGTCTTGTTCCTCGCGATGACCTCGGTCGCGGAAAGGGGACGGAAAGACTCATCCGGTGCCGCGAAGGCGAGAGTCAGTTCGGCCTTCAGCCGCTCAAACGCCTCGTGTTCCGCGCGTTCCTTGTCCCGCCTGATCAGATCGCGAACGTATTCGCTGATGTTTTCATAGGACCCGCTCTCGCCGACGTTCGCCGAAACGAAGTCACTGAGTGAGCCGCTCAGGCGGACGGTCATCGTGGTGGTACGTGGCATGCTATGGGCTCCCCTTGGATAGTGCGTGCAGTATACACAATATTGAATACGCGGCAAGTGATCGGGGCTTTTCTGCTGCCGCCCCACATTGACAGCCTGGAGGGAGGTGAACTAGAAACCTGTCAAGGTAGCTTCGCCTACCCACGGGGTTCATAACAGCGCGCCAACCCAGGTACGAAGACGGTCACAAGGAGCAGGAACATGGCCAGGAACGGATATAAGGTATTCGACAGCGACATGCATGTGTACGATGCTCAGAACCTGTACGAGAAGTACATGAACCCCAAGTGGGGCGACCGGATTCCCATCGGCAAGGCGCGCACCAAGCACGGGCGCATCGAGTTCAGCCTGGGCAATGGCAAGGTGATGCGGCCGCGGGAGAAGCTCCTGGAGCACGGCGAGGACAACGTGGCCGACCGCTACGGCTACGCGCTGGAGCATGGGTACGACGCGCCGTCGCAGGTGGTTGCCATGGACAACGAGGGGCTGGACGTGGCGGTGATGTTCCGCACCTCGCCGCTTCACTGCGACGACAGCTTCGAGCCGGAATACGCCAACGACCTGTGCCGGGCATGGAACGACTGGATCGCCGACTTCTGCAGCGAGCGGCCGGAGCGCATGAAGGGGTCGGGACTGCTGACGCTGCACGACGTGGACATGGCCGTGGACGAGGCCAGGAGATCGGTGACGGAGTTGGGCGTCGTAGGCCTGTCCGTGTGTCCCGAGCCCGTCAACGGCCGGCGCATCCACGACCGCTACTACGATCCCCTGTGGGCGGAGATCGACCGGCTGGGAGTGCCGCTGTGCTTCCATCCGCCCGCCAACCCCAAGCAGCAACAGGTGGCGCAGGAGTTTTACGGCCACCCCAATTCCAGCGTCATCGCCATGGCGTTGCGCAACCCCATAGAGCTGCAACTCGCGGTGTCGGCCTTCTGCGCGGGCGGTGTGCTGGAGAAGTTCCCGACAATGAAGGTGGCGTTCCTCGAAGGCAACTGCGCGTGGCTGCCGTGGTTGCTCTACCGTTTGGATGAGCGGGCGGAGCTTCACGGCGCCCTCACCGACGTACCGCTGTCGCGGAAGCCCAGCGAGTACTTCCTCGACCAGTGCTACATCTCGGTGGACGTGGACGAGTACCTTGTGACGGACGTCATCGGGCGGCTGGGCGACGACAACATCGTCATCTCCACCGACTATCCGCACATCGACGCGCACTACCCGCGCGCGGTGGAGGAGTTCATGGCGACGCCGGGCGTGAGCGAAGCCGCCATGAAGAAGATCCTGTGGGACAACTGCGCGAGGCTGTACGGCGTGAGCTAGCGGGCATACTCTCCCAACCCCGAATCGTCCGTGCTAGATTGCCGGCATGGCGACTCTGATCACGGGGAGCGGGCTCATCGGGGCCTCTTTTGGGGAGTTCGCGGCCGAGCGGGGCGAGCGGCTCGTCTTCGTGGACTTCCAGCCGCGGGACGACTACCTGAAGCAGAAGCTCGGCGGCGCGGATTACGTCTCCCTTCAGGGGGACGTGCTGGACCTCCCGGCTCTCGCGGGCATCATCAAGGCCCATGATGTCGATACGGTGCTGCACACGGCGGCCATCATCGCCGGCCGGGTGGCCCGGGAGGGTTACTGGGCCTTCAACGTCAACATTCAGGGCACCATCAACGTCGCGGAGGCGGCGCGGCTCGCGGGAGTCAGGCGGGTTGTGCACATCAGCACCCTCAGCGTGTACAACCGCGCGTTCGAGGGATCGGACCCCGTTCCCGAGACGCTCCAGCGGGGCGACAGCACGGCGTACGGCAACTCCAAGGCCGTGCAGGAGCTGGTGCTGGAGGCTTATCAGCGGCTCTACGGCTTCGAGCTGATGGTGGTGCGGCTGGCGCACGTGTTCGGACTGGGTCATTTCCTCGGCGGGGCCGAGAGCGGCGCCGTCACGCATACGCTGTTGACCCGCGGCCGGGAAGGCGGCGTGGCGACGATCCCGCGGCGCCAGGCGAGGCCCCTGGAGCGCATTTACGCCAAGGACGTGGGCCGGGCGGTGGATCTCGCCGCCACCGTGCCGGTGCCGCCGGTGAACGTGTTCAACATCGGCACCGGCCTGGTCACGACCTTCGAGGAGTTGGTGGAGGCGGCGAGGGCCCTCTATCCGGGCCTGGAGGTGGAAGTCGTCCCGGACGGCACGCCGCACGTGGGGCCGAAGCAGCGCCTGGATATCTCAAGGGCGAAGGAACACCTCGGCTGGGAACCCCGGTTCGACCTCGAGGCCGCGTTGCGCGACTACGTCAAGGACCTGGACGCGCTGGAGGCGTAGCGCCGTGCCGCGGACCCACGGCAGGAGGCCTGATCCGGTGTCCCTTCCGGTAAGGTCCGACGGCGCGGGCCATCGGGGGAAGGAGACGGACACATGAGCTCAGGACATGCATCGGAATCCGAGGCCGTACGTGCCCGCCTCGACCATCCGATCATCGACACCGACGGCCACACGGTCGAGTTGACGCCGCTCTACCTCGACTACCTGAAGGAGCTCGGCGGCGCCGACATGCCGCGGCGCTACGCCGAGGCCGTGAGCGCGCGTTCCAACAGTCGCTGGGCGTTCATGACCGAGGCGGAACGGCGCAGCGTCCGCGCCCACTGTCCGCCGTGGTGGGCGCGACCGGCGAGCAACACCCTGGACCGGGCCACCGCGTCGCTGCCGCGGCTCCTGCACGAGCGCATGGACCGGCTGGGCATCGATTACGCCGTGCTCTATCCCACCGAGGGCCTGGCCGGCCCGCCGCGGTTCGAGGACGAGGAGATCCGCCGCGTATCATGCAGGGCGCTCAACAAGTTCCACGCGGAGTTCTACGGCGAGTGCTCCGACCGCATGACCCCGGCCGCGGTGATTCCCACGCATACGCCGCAAGAGGCCATGGAGGACACCGAGTACGCCGTCAAGGAACTGGGCCTCAAGACCATCGTCATCTCCCACGTGGACCGTCCGGTGCCGCGGGTGGAGGAGGAGCGTCCCGATCTGGCGCCGTTCGCGCGCTACATCGATACCCTGGCGCTGGACAGCGACTACGACTACGATCCGTTCTGGCAGCGCTGCCTGGAGTTGGGCGTGGCGCCGACGTCCCACGCCAGCGGCCAGGGGTGGGGCAGCCGGCGCTCCGTATCCAACTACATGTACAACCACATCGGTCACTTCGCCTCGGCCGGTGAGGCCATGTGCAAAGCGATGTTTTTCGGCGGGGTTACCTATAGATTTCCGAAGCTAAACTTCGCATTTCTGGAGTGCGGCGTGGCTTGGGCCTGCAGCCTTTACAGCGACATCCTGGAGCACTGGGAGAAGCGCAACCGCGACGCCATCGCCGGGCTGGACCCCGAGAGCACCGACGTCGATCTCATGATGAAGCTGGTGGCGGAGTATTCCGGCATCGACAGCGAAGCCAAGCTCGAAGAGATCCGCGCTTCCCTCGGCCGCAAGCAGCGGCGCCCCGAGAACCTCGACGACTGGTCGCATTGCGGCATCGACAAGGCCGAGGACATCCGCGACCGCTTCGTGCCGCGCTTCTATTTCGGGTGCGAAGCGGACGACCGCATGATCGCCTGGGCCTTCAACGACAAGCTGAATCCCTTCGGCGCCCGGCTGGGCGCCATGATGAGCTCGGATATCGGCCACTGGGATGTCGCGGACATGACCGAGGTGGTGGCCGAGGCCCACGAACTGGTGGACCATGGGCACATCACCGACGAGGATTTCCGTGACTTCAGCTTCACCAACGCGGTGCGCTTCTACGCCGGCGTGAACCGGGATTTCTTTACCGGCACGGCGTGCGAGGACGCGGCCGCCCGGGTTTTGGCCGTGGATTGATTCCCGCGGGTAGGCGCGGCCCAAGGATTTGAACCGGAGACAGGGGAGAGGAACGCTCATGAAGGATGGATTGAAGGTGATGGACTCGGACATGCACGTGCGCGAGCCCAGGGACCTCTGGGAGAAGTACCTGGAGCCCGAGTGGCGCGACCGCGGACCCAAGATCCTCAGCACCACAGCCCGGAGCTCGGCCATGGTCATGCTCGACGGCCAGATACTCAAGGGTTATCCGCCCAGCTACCGCGGCGGCATCTTCGACGCCACCCGCATCGACGCCGAGATCGCCGATGCCCGCGCGCGGGGTTTCGACGGGGTGTCCCAGCTCGACGCCATGGAAAAAGAGGGCCTCGACCTTGCGATCATGTATCCGTCCATCGGCCTCGGCGTCATGATGCGCGACGACATGGACCCCAAGCTGGGGGCCGCGGTGGCCCGGGCCTACAACAACTGGCTCCACGACTTTTGCCAGACCGATCCCGAGCGGATGAAGGGCTCGGCCATGATCTCGCTCCACGACGTCACCGAGGCGGCCAAGGAGGCCAGAAGGGCGGCGGAGGAACTGGGCTTCGTGTCCGTGTTCGCCCGGCCCGAGCCGCTCCGCTCGCTGCCGTGGCATTCCCGCTACTACGATGTCCTGTGGTCCACCCTGGAGGAGCTGGGCATCCCCATCGGCTTTCATTCCGCCGCCTCCGCCGGCGAGGTCCGGCAGATGGGCGACGTGTTCGGCGATGACCTCCTGCTGCGCCACATCTGCGAGCACCCGATGTCCAACATGATGGCCATGGTCGACATCATCGGCGGCGGCGTGCTGGAACGTCACCCCAAGCTCAAGGTGGCCTTCCTCGAATGCTACTGCGGCTGGGTCTCCTTCATGCTCCACCGCATGGACGGCGCCATGGACAAGGCACGCCACCCCAACGTCTCGGAGCTCAAGCCCAGCGAGTTCTTCAAACGCCAGTGCTGGATTTCCACCGAGTCCGAGAAGGAGCTCCCCATGATCACCGAGCTCATCGGTGACGACAACATCGTCTACTCCACGGACTACCCCCACGGAGACTCGGACTTCCCCCACGCCGTGGAAGAGTTCCTGGAGGTCGCAGGCGTCTCCAAGGAAACGAAGCGGAAGATCCTCTGGGACAACTGCGCGCGGCTTTATGATCTGTGAACAGAAGGGGTGGGTTTTGGCATTCTCCCTTACTCTCCTCAACCTGTTTTCTTTTTTCGCTGGTCTTCGTACGCCGCCTTGGCCGCGGCGACGGCTTCCATCGCCGCGGCGCGGAACTCCGGCTGCCGCCTGGCGGCCTCGTCGTAGCTGGTTTGTCTGCCGTCGAACTGGCCCTGAAAATGCGGGACCACGTGGCGGGCGAACAGTTCGTAGCTCCGGTTGGTGGCGGCCCAGTCGGCCCAGTCGTGGCACATGAACAGCACCACGCCGAAGCCGCCGGTGCCGGCTTGCATGCGCTCGATCTCGCGGATGGCGTCGTCGGGCGTGCCGATGATGGCGCGGCCGGACTCGACGATGAATGTGCGCGTGTCGGTGACTTCCTTGGGAACGGTCTGGTTGGGCAGCACGTCGCGGGCGTAGCCGCCCCAGGCGTCGATGCCGAAGCGCACGTCCTCCATGGCCTGCGCGCGCGTGTCGGCGATGTGCATCTGCACGGCGATGCGGAATTTCGCGCGGTCGGCCGCGCGGCCCTCGGCGGCCGCGGCCTCTTCGTAGATACCCCAGTTGTGCGCGTAGGCGGCCAGCGCCTCGTCGGAGTGTCCGCCCAGGGACAGCAGGCCCAAGCCGTGGCGACCGGCCAGCGATGCGCCCGCGGGGGATCGGATGGTGGTCACCGCCATCTCCATCCGCGGCCGGGTGAACGAGGCGTGCTGCAGCTTGGCGTTGTCGAGGGTGAACCAGTCGGCCTTGGCGCTGACGCGCTCGCCCTCCAGGAGCGGTATGATCACGTCCAGTGCCTCGTTCATCATGCGCCGCGTGCGGCGCGGGTCGACGCCCATCTGTGTGGCGTCCGAGGGCAGGGCGCCCGGTCCGACTCCGAACATGGCGCGCCCGCGGGTCATGTGGTCGAGTTGGACCATGGCGTCGGCGACCATGAAGGGATGGACGTAGGGCAAAGACTTCACGCCCGTGCCGAGGCGGATGCGGCGGGTCTCCCGGGCCGCGGCCGCAATGAAGATCTCGGGCGCGGCGATGGTCTCGAATCCGCCCGAGTGGTGCTCGCCGATCCACGCCTCGTCGTAGCCGAGGCGGTCCAGCAGCATGATCAGTTCGAGGTCGCGCTCGAACAGAAGGGTAGGGTTCTCGTTCAGCGCATGGAAGGGCGCCAGGAAAACCCCGAATCGCAGCATGGTATCGGACACGCGGGGGTGCCTCCCTTCCTCGTCGGGTTTCGGTGTCGCGGAAACCTACGCGTCGATGCCGTAGAAGTTCACGCAGTTGTCCCACAGGATCTTGCGCGCGTGCTCCACCGGCAGTTCCTGCTGCAAAAAGGAGTCCACCGCGTGGGGAAACTCCGAATCGCTATGGGGATAGTCGGACGAAAAGACGATGTTGTCGTCGCCCATCAACTGGATGACCGAGCCCACCTCGCGCTCCTCGCCCTCGCAGCCGACCACGCACTGGCGCTTGAAGTACTCGCTGGGCTTCATGGTGAGCATGGGGGCATCCGCGGCGCCCAACTGGCTCCAGTGGGTGTCCATGCGGCTCAGCCACGACGGCGTCCAGCCGCAGTTGCACTCCAGGAAGGCCACCTTGAGCTCGGGAAAGCGCTCCAGCACCCCGCCGACGATGATGTCCACCATGGTCACCATCTGGCCGGTGACGTGGCTGCAGATGTGGCGCATGAGGCGGTTGTTCTGGCCGAAGCGCTCGATGTGCGGGTAGTAGCCGGAGTTGGTGCACTCGTGGAATCCCACGGGCATTCCCAGCGCCTCCAGCTCCGCCCACAGCGGTTCCCAGTAGAGCCCGAACCAGGTGTCCCCGGGAAGCGGCGTGGCCCGCATGAACGCCGTCACGAACCCGAGGTCGTTGGCCGCGCGCCGGGCCTCCCGCACCGCCAGCGAAACGTCATGGGGCGGCAGCATGGCGGCGCCCTTGAGGCGCGCCGGGTCTTGCTGGCAGAAGTCGTAGAGCCAGTTGTTGTAGGCGCGGCAGATGGCCTCCGCCAGCAGCGGGTCCATGTCCGGCACGGTCATGATGTGCAGGCACGCGGTGGGGAACAGCACGGCCACGTCCAGCCCCTCGATGTCCATGGCCTCGAGCTGGGACTTGGCGTTGAAGCCCTGGTCGCGGGCGAAGCCGATGACGTCCTCGCGCGTGGAGGCGCGGCGCTTGCCGATCATGCGCGCGTCATTGGCCAGCGACGGGCTCTTGGCCCGGGGCTCCTTGCCGTCCAGCAGCAGCAGATTGAAATCGCCGCGGCTGGGGACGTTCACGACGCGTGGCGCATGCTGCTTGAAGGGTGCGTCGACGTAGTTCTCCCAGAGGTCCGGCGGCTCCATGATGTGCATGTCGGAATCGATGATCTTGAGTCCGTTCTTCATCGGATCTCCCTTCCAGGGCGCTGGCGCCACTCATCCCGAATACCGTTGGCGTTCCCGCGAGTCAAGGCGGCTTTGACTCGCATGCCGCGAGGTTTCTATAAAGGAACCTCGTCGTGCTTCCCGCGGGAACCGCACGGAGGAAACAGGCGAAGGAGGACCCAATTCATGGCGCAAGCCCTCGACGGCATCAGGATTCTCGATCTCAGCAACTACATCGCCGGCCCGTTCGCCGCCATGCTGCTGGCGGACATGGGGGCGGCGGTGGTGAGAGTAGAGAACACGAACGGCGGCGACCCCTTTCGGAAGTGGAGCGGCGAGCCGCGCATGTACAGTCCGCTGTTCCGCAGCTACAACCGCAACAAGCGCGCCATGACGCTCAACCTGCGCCATGCCGAAGGCAAGGAGATCTTCCTTCGCATGGTGGAGGACGCCGACATCGTCATCGAGAACTATCGGCCAGGCGTGATGGAGCGGCTGGAGCTCGGCTACGAGCGTCTGAGCAAACTGAATCCGCGCCTCATCTACTGCGGCATTTCCGCGTTCGGTCAGACCGGGCCTTACCGCGAGAAGCCGGGGTTCGACACCCTTGGGCAGTGTTTGAGCGGCCTGCTGAGCCAGATCATCGACCCGCAACAGCCGCAGCCGCCGGGCCTCGCCTTCTCGGACCATCTCGGCGGCCTGTTCGCCTGTTACGGCATTCTCACCGCCTTGATGGCCCGGGAGAAGACCGGCAGGGGCCAGAAGGTGGAAACCTCGCTCATGGAGGCATCCATGGCGTTCATCGGCCGCAGCATCACCCAGTACTTCGCTACGGGAGACATCCCCAACGTGGAAAGCCGGGGACGTTCAGCCGGCGTGTACGCGCTGCTGGCCGGGGACGGCCTGCCGTTCGTCGTCCACCTCTCGCACCTCAACAAGTTCTTTGTCGGCCTCACCCACGCCATCGAGCGTCCCGAGCTTGCGGACGACCCCCGCTTCCGCGAGCACCAGGACCGTCTCGCCAACTACGATGACCTCAAGGCGCTGTTGCAGGAGACCGTCGGCGCCAAGCCCCGGGCGCACTGGCTGGAGGCGCTGACCCGCAACGACGTGGCCAACGCGCCCATCAACCGCCTCGACGAGGTGTTCAACGACCCCCAGGTGCAGCACCTCGACCGCATCATGGAATTGCGGCATCCCAAGCACGGCACCATGCACACGGTGCGGAGCGGGGTCAACCTGAGCGAGACGCCCGCGAACGAGGCGGGGCTTCCGCCCGAGTTGGGCGAGCACAACACGGAGGTCCTGCGAGAGCTGGGATTCGACGAGAAGGACATCGCACGCTTGGCGGAAGCAGGGACGATATAGCAGGAGGACCGGAGTCCTCCCCGACCAGCGTCGCGGCCCTTGAACCGGAAAGCGTTTTGGGCGCATACCGGAACGGTACCAAGACTCAGCAAAGGAGCTCCACCCATGGCACGGGACGGTTTCAGGATTCTGGATTGCGACATGCACGTGTTCGAGCCGCACGATCTCTACCTCAGGCACATGGACACCAAATGGGGTGACCGGATTCCGCGGGGGAAGCCACGGACAACCCACGGACAGATCAAGTTCACGTACGGCGACGGCACGCCGGTGCGGCTCTCGGGTGTCTCCGCGCGTCCCAACGTGACGCCAGGCGAGGACAAGGTGGCGCATCGTTACACCAAGCCCCTGGCCCGGGACTACGACGCGGTTTCACAGGTCGAGGCCATGGACGACGAAGGGCTGGACGTGGCGGTGCTGTTCCGTACGTTTCCACTTCATACGGACGATACGCTGGAGCCGGAGTTCGCCAACGCGCTGTGCCGCGCATGGAACGACTGGTGCGCGGACTTCTGCAAGGAGAGCCCGGAAAGACTCAAGGCCTCGGCGCTGATCACGCTCCATGACGTGGACCTGGCGGTGGACGAGGCCCGCCGTGCGGTGACCGAGTTGGGAGCCGTGGGACTTTGCCTGGTGCCCGAACCGGCCAACGGCCGGCACATCCACGAGTATTACTTCGACCCGCTGTGGCGCGAGGCGGAGCGTCTCGACGTTCCCATCTGCTTTCACCCCGCGGCCGCGCCGCGCATGGATCAGGTGGCGCAGCGCTTCAACGGTCTCCCCAACGAGGGACTCCTGGTCAACTCGTATCGCAATCCCGTGGAACTGATGCTGGCCGTGGGGAGTTTTTGCGGCGGCGGCGTGCTGGAGCGGTTCCCGCGCCTCAAGGTGGCGTTCCTCGAGGGCAACTGCGGTTGGCTGCCGTGGGTGTTGTACCGGCTTGACGAACGTTGGGAGTTGCGCCAGCACCTGTGCGACGAACCGTTGTCGATGAATCCGAGCGACTACTTCATTCGTCAATGCGTGGTCGCCACCGACGTGGAAGAGGACCTGGTGGCCGACGTGGTGGAGCGGCTCGGGGACGACAATATCGTCATCTCAACGGACTATCCCCACGCCGACTCACGCTGGCCGGAAGCGGTGGAGAGCTTCCTCAAGATCGATGGACTCCGCGAAGCCTCGAAGCGCAAGATCTTCTGGGACAACAGCGCGAGACTCTACGGCATGCCATGACGACACCCCCGAGGTCGCCGAGGCGATCCCGGACACAGGGAGCGGAGTGAAACGACAAGGGGGGCGGGTTTCAAACCCGCCTGTCAATTGACGACACGTAAACTCAGGGATGCGCTTACGACGCCAATAGTGTCGTTATTTCCATAGGTTAACCCAAACATCCAGCGCCAGACCCTGCCCCTGCTTCCACTCCCGTGCGCTCCGAGTTCTTTTCTGGTGTTGACTTTAGGGTTGACTCTTGTGCGGTCCAATTCTAGA
>JAPOPM010000202.1 GCA_026712905.1 Deltaproteobacteria bacterium | reverse complement strand
CGAAACCGCCACCCGCTTGTTGTCCACGTGGGGCTGGGACAGCAGGAAGCGCCAGCTCTCCGTGAGCGCGGCGTCGAACTGGTCGTCGGAGGTCTTGGCCTGGATCTCGCCGCCGCTGACGATGTGGGTGGGCTCCGGATAGCCCAGTTGCTCGAAGACGTTCGGCGCAAAGGTGCTGTAGCCCAGGGCGGCGAATTTCCGGGCCTCGATCTTGATGTAATCCGTCAACCCACCCTTCGGGTGGATCAGCAGCAGCGCCGGCCCCGGCTCCGTCCGTTGCGGGTGCGCCAGGAACCCGGCGACGCCGTGGTCCTTTTTGTTGAACAAGCGCTCGATGAGCTGCATGGGTCCTCCCGGCTGGCGATGATGGCCGGGAGCGTAACACGATCCCGTGACACCGGAAAGAGCGCTTGCTGGTTTGAGAGGCAGCGACCCCCCGAATCGTCATTCCCGCGAAAGCGGGAATCCAGGTGGGGTGAGGAGGGAATCAGGTGTCGGTATGCTGCTTCCCTTCGAACGCGGCGAGCAGATCTTCGGGCAACGGCTCGAAGAAAATAGACGGGACCTTCATCCCTCGATCGATCCCCACGGGCCTCGGTTGGTTCGGCGGTCTGGTTAACGGACGAATTTCAGCCACGGGTATGTTGTTGCGGCAGAGAACAATCGTTTTTCCTTGCTCAACTTCTGCGACATAGCGGGCGAGTTGAGTTTCTGCCTTGAGGACGTCGACCCTGATCATGTTTGCACTATAGGATGTTGGTCGACCTGTTCAATGTTTCCAACGGCACTGCATCTCCGTAACAGGCCGGCCGCAACTTGACTTGCCACCCTAAATCGGCAAAGGGTACCGCTATGCGAGTCATTGATGCAGACGGACATGTGAACGAGTGCCCCGCGACCTTCGACGACAAGTACATGGACCCGGCGTTCCGGTCCCGGCGGCCAGCTATCGTCGGCTCGGGGGGCATGTTCTACTGGATGATCGGCGAGCAGGTCGTCCCGCGTCGGTCGGGCTTGGGCTGCAATAACTTCAGCACTCCGGCCAGGGTCGACGGCAAACCCACCCGGCACGGCGCGCTGATCGAGGGGAAGAACCTGGACAGCCTCGACAGCCAGGAGTTGACGGACCTGAACGCTCGCCTCGAGGCGATGGACGCCGAGGACATCGACATCCAGGTCATCTATCCGACCCTCTTCCTTGCCTATCCGCTGACCACCGAGCCCGCCCTCATGTCCGCCTTGTGCTCGTCCTACAACCGCTGGCTGGGCGACACGCTCTCGGGGAGCGACCGCCTCAAGTGGGCCGGGGTGGTCAACCTGGAGGACGTCCCTTCGGCCGTGCAGGGCGTCTACGAGGCCAAGAGCCTGGGCGCCTCGTCCATGATGGTGCTGGGGACCGCGGGCGATCACATGCTCGACAACCCCATGTTCCTGCCGTTCTACGAAGCCATGGCGGAGACGGACCTGACCCTGGGCGTGCACGTGGGCTGGTCGTGCCCGTCACTCAACAACCTCTACAGCGAGCTCTACCCCTCCTGGATTACCGCGTTCACCATGCCGTTGCTGATGGGCTTCGTGGCCTTCATGACCGGCGGCCTCCTGGACCGGTTTCCGAACCTGCGAGTGGTGTTCCTGGAGGCGGGCTGCCTGTGGATCCCGTTCGTCCTCGATCGCCTCAACCATCGGTACCCGCACGCTCACCGGCTGGCGAACCTCTACCCGCAGATCAACGTCAACGCCGCCGTCGAGCCCAACGAGTACCTCAAGCGCGGCAACCTGTACTGGAGCGCGGAGGTGGAGGACGACATGCTGCCCCGGGTCATGGACTTGGTGGGGGAGGGCCAGATCGTGTTCGGCTCCGACATGCCTCACTCGGACCGGGAACGCTACGCCGCCAAGACGCTACGCGAGCGGGACGACGTCAGTGAGTCGGGCAAGAACGCGATCCTGGAGAGCAATCCCGCACGGCTGTACGGGTTCTAGTGGCTCTAGTGGCCTGTAACGTCCGAATCGAGAACCCATATCCAAGGCGAATGCGGAACACCTGAACCGCAAGGAGAACTTGAATGTCGCTCAACACGTATCTCTTCTTCGACGGCAATTGCCGGGAGGCTTTCGAGTTCTACCGCTCGGTGTTCGGCGGCGAGTACGAGATGCTACAGACCTTCGGCGACGGGCCGCCGGACCTGAACGTGGCGGAGGAGGAGAAGGACCGCGTCATGCACGTCGCCCTCGCCGTTGGATCGGGCTTTCTGATGGGAAGCGACAGCGCCTCCGCCTTCGGTCCGCCTCCGGTTCAGGGGACCAACTTCGCGATATCCATCGACGGCGAGAGCAGGGAGCACTGCGACGAGGTTTTTGCGAGACTCTCGGAGGGAGGCACGGTCACGATGCCGATGCAGGAGACCTTCTGGGGTGCCTACTTCGGTAGTTGGATCGACCGGTTCGGCGTCAGTTGGATGATCAGCTACGAGTTGCCGCGCGAGTAGCCCGGGAAACTCGGCTCTACACCCGGAGGAGACATGGCAGAGAAGACGCTACAGGGCAGTTGTCTGTGCAAGGCCGTCCGATTTGAAATCAGTCCGCCGTTCATCCGCTTCGCCCACTGCTACTGCCTGCGCTGCCGCAAGGCCACGGGCGGGGTGAAGTCCAGCAACATCTCGGTGCCGCCGGATCAGTTCAAATGGATTTCCGGCGAAGAGGTGATCTCCCGGTGGGACATGCCCGAGGCGCGCGCGTTCGCCATTGCCATCTGCTCGAAGTGCAACTGCCCGGTGGCGCGCCCCACCCGGGACGGCTCGCGCATGACCGTTCCGGCGGGCAGTCTCGACGACGAGCCCGGCGAGGCGCCGTCGGCGCACCGCTACTGGGACAGCCGCGCCGGCTGGGCGGCGACCGACGAGTCCCACCTGCCGTACGAGGACTGACCGGACATGGCCGAACAGGACCGTGAATTCGTGGTGGGCTCCGTGTGGCCCACCAACCGCACCGGAACGCTGGGTGACAACGAGATGGACCGGCGTCTGCCGCCGGCCATCAAGCTCATCCACGTCACCATGGACTTCCAGGAGGGGACCCAGGAGGAGTTCACCCGCTCCATACCGGGCTACGAGGCCAAGGCCGCGGGGCTCATGGAGCAGAAGCCCGACCTGATCCGCGTGCTCGGCGCGCCGCCCTTCATGATCCTGGGGTTCGACGGCGAGAGCCGCGTGATCCGAGGCTGGGAGGAGAAGTACGGCGTGCCGATGTTCACGTCGGGACAGAACCACGTGCGCGCCATGAGGGCCTTGGGGATCAAGCGCCTGCTCGGCGGCACCTACCTGCCCGACAACCTCAACGACATCTTCGCCAGCTACCTGCGGGAGGCCGGTTTCGACGTTATCGCCATGGAGGGCATGGACGCGCCGTTCCACGAGGTGCCCAACATCCCGGCCACCGACATCGCCGAGCACCTGAAGCAGTCGTTCCGCGGCCACCCCGGCGCCGAAGCCCTGTACCTGCTGGGTTCCGCCTGGAAGATACTGGACGTCCTGGAAGACGTCGAGAACAGCATAGGCGTGCCGGTAATCTACCCCCTCACCGCCCGCTGCTGGGAAACCCAGCTACGCCTGGGCTTTCACCAACCCATCCCCGGCTACGGCCGGCTCCTGTCGGAGATGCCGGACCTGGGACCCGTGGTCAGCGGTTAGCGGGTACGAGACAGGTTACCGCTCCCTCCCGCCATTCCGCTAGCTAGTCCCCGGCTGCCGTCGCGGCCGAAATAGACGCGGTACCCTGGACCATAGTTATGTCAACCTCTCCTACGAGGCGAACCGCGGCATGGTCACGGGCGTGTACTCGTCCGGCGCCTGCGTGACCACGAGCTCCGGCTCGATGCCGTAGAGGCGGCGGGCGTTGCCGCCCAGCATCTTTTCCTGGGCGGTCTTGGGGACCTTGTGCTTGTTCATGTTGTCGATGGCTTCCCACACGTCGGCGGCGTCGAGGTGGGGCATGTCGGAGGACCACAGGCCGATGTCCTCGTACAGATCCCAGAGGCGGAAGGTGATCTCCTCGTCGCCTTCGAAGGCGATGAAGCAGCTCTTGTAGAAGACCTCCTTGGGGTCGCCGATGTTCTCGTTGGTGTGCCGGTAGAGCTCCAGGTAGCCCTCGGCCTTCTCCAGCACCAGCGGCAGCCAGCTCGAATTGGACTCCAGGATCGCCACCTTGAGGCGCGGGAACTTCTCCAGCCAGCCGGTCATCAGTACGACGCCGGTCCATGTCATGGCCTCGGCGATGAAGCCGTAGGCTGCGTCGCCGGCCTGCTTCGATCCCATGGCCTGCATGATGTTGGCGACGAACTGGCCGGGCGAGTAGACGAGGATGTCCTCGTCGCCGAACAGGCGCTTGCGGTCGGAGCCCATGCGCTCGGCCAGACCCGGCGACATGGCCTCGCCGCGGGACGGGAAAGTGTGCATGCCCAGCACCATGCCGAGTTCCTCGAACTCCTTCCACAACGGGTCGTACTCGGGGAAGGTGGGATAGCGGTTGAGCGCGATGATGGGCCGCACCAGCGCGGACTTGAAGCCGCGCTTGGCTACCCGCCGCAGCTCGTCGATGGCCCGGTCCACGTCCTGGAGGGGCAGCACCGCGGCGGGGTACATCCGCTTCCGGTCGGCGCCGCAGTAGTCGTACACCCAGTCGTTGTAGGCCCGCGCGCACAGGTGGGCGGCCTCGGCGTTCTCCACCAGCGGCAGGTAGACGAAGGTGGACGGGAAGATCATCACCTGGTCAATGCCGGAAGCGTCCATGTCCTTGAGGCGCACGTGGGGGTCCCGGGCGCTGGCGTTGCGGCCGACCGTTGCGTCCCATTCCGGGGTGCCGGGCTCGACGCTGCCGATCTCCTCCTTGGTCAGGCCGGGGTGCCAGGTCTCCGCCGGGTACTTCCACTCGTTGGGGCTGCGGAAACTGATGCGCGAGTTCCGCACCAGCACGAGGCGGTCGGCGTCCCGGTAGAAGTGCGTCTTGGCCAGCGAGCGATGACGCTCGGGGATGTACTTGTCCCACACCTCCGGGGGCTCGTAGATGTGGCTGTCGCAGTCGAAGACGGGAAAGTCCTTGGTACGACCCTTGGCGCTGTAAGGCATGATGATCTCCTCCAGTATCGGCGCCACGCGACGAAGAGCGGTGCAGCCGACGGCGATCGAGAACGCGGACAACAATTGGCATTGCCGGGACGGACGCCGGCTACAAGCCTGAATTGCAAATGCTCGCCGGGTTGTCAACGGAAACCGCGTCCGTTCCGCGCAGCCGCTCCCACAATGCAGGACAAGTTTTGTGTTGGCCAACGTGATAGTCTCGGGTTGACATTGAGACGCTCTCGTTGTCGGCTGACGTGCTTCGGTGGAGTCGGGATTTGGCGGGCCAGAACCGGAATGACAAGGCCGAGTCATTCGCCTCGCTCCATGTCTGTTCGGAGAAACGCAGTCATGCTCTTCAGGTCTACTCGTACGTGGCTTCAGGTTTGCGCGATGCTGGGGTTCCCCGCCTTGGCATTGTCGGGTTGTCTGGGCGCGGGCGATGGCGGCTCCAGGGAGGCGCTCCTCCATCGTCATGCGACGCCGGTGGAGGAATTTGCGTCCCCGTCCTCGGAACTCGGGCTCGGTGCGGAACAGACATCGGTCGTACCGAAGTTGCCCGAAGACGGCGACGGAGCACGGTCGGGTCTGATCGATGGCCGGCCGGTCGACGGCGACGAAAGGGAATCGGTGGACAGCGGGGATTCCGGGGAGGGGGGCGTCAGCGGCGATTCGACGGCGACGACACCGGGCAGCCGGCGTCTGGCGCGGATTCCGCGCAACAATCCGGAGGCCGATGATCTGCTCGATCACTGGGGCCGCCGCCCGCTGTCCAGTATCCTGGCGACACTCTCCTTGACGGCCCCGGCGGCCGAGGACAGCGCCGAGGGTCTGCGAACGCTTCGGACCACCGTCGCAACGGACGAGGGGACCTCGGTGGCACCGGATCTTGCCGATAACGACGATGTCCGGATTCTTGGCTCCCGGCACGGTATCACTTACGGACGCTGGATCGGGGGTCCCGCCGACACCCTTTCAATTCTTTTCACTCTTTCGCCGGCCATGCAGGAGAAGTCGGGGTTCCGTGCCATGGTCCGGCGCGCGGGCAAGGCGTGGAGCCATCGGATCGTCGATACCTGGTCCACGTGGGAGCGGGAGCCCGGTGCATTCAAGGGGTGGTTGATCAACGGGACCGAGCCCGATATCGAGGTGCGGGTCGGAGAGGGAGGCGAGGTCAGCACCGGTCTTGAGATCGACATCCGGGATGAAGACCTTCCTGCCGATACAGCCGGTTGGGCGAAAGAGGGAACGCGACGACCCGGCGCTTCGTGGGAACCTCGTTTCGGATCTCTCGATATCGACAGGACGCACCTAGCCGGGGCCGCGGAGAAGGATCTGTTCACAACGCTCGCCCATGAGATCGGACACGTCCTCGGTGCGTGGAAGGGTGGAACGGACACCGCCGGCTACGCCGACCATACGGATACCGCGGCGGGTACGTGGACCGGACCCAACGTGGTGGCCGTCTACGGCGCTCCCGCTCCGTTCCAGGACGATGCCGATCCGAAGGCATGGGTCGACGGAAAGCGGAATCCGACAGCTTCCCGGTACGACTTCAGCCATAGCGGCGTATGCGTCTCGCTCATGTCTTACTGCCGGAGCGAGGCAGCGTTGCCGGCCTTCACGCCCCATGCCATCGACTTCGCCTTTCTTGCGGATCTCGGTCTGACGATCGCCGAGGAGACGGACAGACCGGAGACCTACGGACTCGCGGGGTGGACCGATCAAGCGGCCTTCACCCTGTCGGTTTCGCGCGACCTGCGGGTGGCCGTGGCGGATCCACAGCCGTACTACGACGGTGCGGCCAACGATCCGTGGACGCTAGAAGTGCGCGATCTGCTGAATGTCGGGGTCGACGTGTTCGGCCAACGCAGCGTCGGAGACATTGGCGAATCCTACGAGACAACCGGAACGGTGCGCTATGCGGGAGGCTTGATCGGAGCAGCCGTGGACCGGGCCGCGTTGCCGCCCGTTACCGGACACGCGACCTTGGTGCTCGATCTCGGCACGCTGGACGGCAGGGCGAGCTTTACTTCGCTCGCCGTTCACACGGCCGGGACCCGGGACGTCTTCGCCGGCGGACGTCTGTACTACCCGTTCGAGTTCTCCGGCAACGCGCTCACCGGAACCAGCGCAACGTCGATCCTGCACGCGGACTTTTTCGGCCCGCTGCACGAGGACGTTGCGGGGGTGCTGCACGACCCCGTGGCCGGTCTGCTGGCGAGCTTCGGGGCCACGGAGGACGACCGTCCCAGCCGCGAGGCGGTGGTGACCTCGGCTGACTATCTGGCTGGATTGGCGCACCGGCGAGGATCGGCGGATGCCGCCGACGACGGATGGTATGGCTACCGGTGCGACGGGGATGCCGCCTGCGAGTCCCGCCATAGCACATCAACGGAATGGGGCGATTGGACAGAGATCAGCCGCGACGGCGTGCTGGCCGCCACCGCCGGTTGGGACTCCCGGGACAGTGCACGGCCGGACTCCGATCGGGGTTTCTTGAGGATGGAACGGCAGTCGTCCGCGGCCACGGACGGCGCTCGGGGACGTCACGTGCGCGACGCATACGTCGGGACGCTGGAGCACTCCGCGTTCGCGTCCGGCTTCGAGAAATACACGGACGAGTGGGCGGGGGCCGACGGAACGGCGGCGGGTTTCCATCGAGCCTGGACCGGAGTCCAAGGCGACTTGTCCGGGAGCATTCCGGACACCGTGGCCCGGTGGTCCGGCGTGATGGTGGGGTATGACCGCAGACATGCCGCCGGCGAGGCTGCCTTTGTGGAGGGGCTCGCGACGGCGGCGTTCTGGTTGAGCCGGAATCGGGTGAGCCTGGAGTTTTCCGAGGTCGGGAGCCGTGACGGCCTGCGGCAACTTGACGCCTTCGGCTTCACGGACCTCCAGTTGGACTCCGATGGAGCCTTCCGGGGCGGAGGTACGACGGGAATCGTCAACGGGGGCTTCTTCGGCGCCTCGCACGAGGAGGCCGCGGGGGCGTTTCACCACAACGCGGCGAAAGTCACCGGGAGCTTCGGCGCGCAGCGCATGGCGGATACCGTGACGCTCCGCGAGAGCGGTGCGACCAGGGACCTGGGGACTTTCTTCGCGTTCGACGACTGGGGGTTATGGGGTGAACAGTTCGGCGAAGCTCTCTTCGGCGCGTTCCTGGCACAGACCGTGAGGCAGGAGGGCACGGTAAACTACTACAGCTTTCCCGCCGGGCGCCTCGAAGGGAGTGTCTCGGGCGCCAATCCCGTATCCGGATCCGCGGTCTGGTCCGGGAAGGTGCGCGCCGTTGACGGATCGGGCACGACGTGGACGCCGGTCTCGGGGGATGCGCGGCTCGAGGTCGATTTCGGTGGCGCCACCGTCGACGTCGACTTCACCAACCTTGGAACCGGGTACGGCGATATGTCGTGGAGCGGTTTGCGGATCGTGAACGGCGCGTTCCGGCACACCCTCGGGAACGCCAACCTCTCGGGCGCGTTCTACGGAACCCAGCATCAGGGCGCGGCCGGCACATTCCGCCGCAGTGATCTGACGGGTGTCTTCGGCGCCGTCCGGCAGACCGGCGAGTAGGCGCGACAGTCTGCCGAACGATCGGAGATGCCGTCGCGGGTCGCCTCAAGCGGCGCGCGGGATGACGTGCACGTCCTCCGGCCGCCAGCCTACCCGCAGTTGACCGTGCGCGACCACCGCCGCCGCCTGCGCGCCCGGGATCCGGACCCGCAGAGGCAACGATCCGACGCGGCCGATGACCAGCACGCTGTCGCCGTAATGCACCGAGCCCTCCACGGTCATGTCGTACACGTTGAGGCCCTGACCGGTTTCGCCTCCCTGGAGGAGTCGTACGTTCTCCGGCCGCACCAGCGCATGGACGCGGCCGGCGCCGATGCCGCCGTCGGGGGGCGCCGCGACGATCTCTCCGAGGGAATCCACCGCCAGCCTGCCCGCGTTCGCGTCGACGACGGCGGCCTCGAAGAAGTTGCTGTCGCCGATGAAGTTCCCCACGAACCAGGTGGCCGGCCGGTGGTACATCTCCAGCGGTGGGGCGAGCTGCTCGATCTTGCCGTCGTTGAACACGGCCACCCGGTCGGACATGGTCATGGCCTCGGTCTGGTCGTGGGTCACGTAGATGGTGGTAATGCCCACCTCGCCGTGAATGCGTTTGATCTCCACCTGCATCTGCTCGCGCAGGTTCTTGTCGAGGGCTCCGAGCGGTTCGTCGAGCAGCAGGACATCCGGCTCGAACACCAGCGCGCGGGCCAGCGCAACGCGCTGCTGCTGGCCGCCGGACAGCTCCCGCGGGTACTTGGTGGCGAACTCCGAAAGACCCACCAGCGTCAGCGCCTTCTCCACCCGCGGCCGGATCTGTTCCCGGGGAAACTTGCGCATCCTGAGGGGGAAGGCGACGTTGATCTCGGTGGTCATGTGGGGGAACAGCGCGTAGTTCTGGAACACCATGCCGATGTTGCGCCGGTAGGGCCGGACGTTGGCGAGAGACCGGCCTTCCAGCTCCAGGACGCCGTCGGTAAGCTCCTCGAACCCGGCGATCATCAGCAGCGTGGTGGTCTTGCCGGAGCCGCTGGGGCCCAGCAACGTCAGGAACTCGCCCTTGCGGACGTCGATGGATATGCCGTCCACGGCATTGACGCGGCCGTCGTAGGACTTGACCACGTCTCGCAGGCATAGATAGGCGTCGCTCACGGTCACTCCTTGAACTGGTCCCGCCGCCACTTGAACGCTCCCGCCAGTCCCAGTTCGGCGACCTTGGCCTGGAAGTCGCGGTGCACCTGCGACTCGGTGGCATAGGTGGGCGCGATGAGATCCACGGAGCTGTTGAACGCCATGCGGATGCCCTGGGCTTCGAGGATACGGTTGATGGAGGTCCGGGCGCAGAATAGCGCCTCCGGCCCGATCAGTGCCAGGCGCCGGGCGTACTTGAGGGTGGCCTCCTCAAGCTGGTCCGCGGGCACCACCCGGTTGACCATACCGATGTCCCGGGCTTCCCGAGCGTCGATCATGTCGCCCATGTAGATGAGCTCCCGGGCGCGTTTGAGGCCGATGACCCAGGGCATCATCATGGCCGTGGCAGGGCCGGCGAAGCGTATCTCGGGCTCGCCGAAGAGGGCGTCTTCCGCGGCGATGGTGAGGTCGCACAGCATGGTCATGACGCAGCCCTCGCCCAGGGCATGCCCCTGAACGGAGGCGATGATGGGGGTATGCAGGTCCCAGATGGCGGTTGCCAGCCGCAGGCCGCGGCTCAGGCGGTGGTGGGTGCGGATGGCATGGTGCCGGTCCTTCTCGCGCTCCGGGTCGTTGCGCTCGACGTCGTGGCCCGCGCAGAAGCTCTTGCCTTCGCCGCGCAGCACGATGACGGTGACGCCGGGATCCTGATCGGACGCTTCCAGGGCGCCCAGGAGGGCCTGGGACAACGCGCGGTTGAGGGCGTTGCGCTTCTCCGGCCGGTTGAGGGAGATGATGCCTACGTCGCCGTCCTTGCGATACGTGAGCACTTGCTCGGAATCCGTCATGAATTGTTCTCCCGCGGGACGATCAGCGCGTCCACCACGATGCATCCCCGGCCCCGGGGAAGGGCCATCACCGGGTTCAAATCGATCTCGGCGATGGAGTCCCGCTCGGCCCAGGCGAACCCCGCGAGGGCGGTCAGGCACTCGCGTATCGCCTGCACGTCGCGCGGGGCCTGGCCGCGCACGCCTCCCAAAAGCCGGCGCCCCCGAGTCTCGCCGATCATGGCATTGACGTCGCCGTCGCGGAGCGGCAGTGGCCGCAGCGCCACGTCGTCGAAGATTTCCACCAGGACGCCGCCGAACCCGAAGGCCAGCACCGGTCCGAAGTCGGAGTCGCGGCTCACCCCCATGAACAGTTCCACCGCGTCCCGGACCATGGCCTGCAAGATGAACACGGCGTCGGCGGGTGGGGGCGAAATCCCTTCCAGCGTCGCCGCCATGTCATCGAAGGCGCCCGCCAACGCTGCCTCATCGGCGAGGCCCGCGACCACCAGTCCCCGTTCCGATTTGTGCGGGATGTCGTCGGACGCCACCTTGAGCACGACCGGATAGCCGATGTCACGGGCGGCTTGCAGGGCCTCGTCGCGCGACGCCACGATCGTTTCCCGCACCACCGGCACCCCGGCCTCGCCGAGCAGCTTCTTGGCGTCCACCTCGTTGATGTGCGCGCGTTCCCGGTTGCCGTTGCGCAGGCAGGCGGCGATCCGGGCGGTGGGCGGCGGCTCGGGCAGGGGATCGAATTGTGGCATGGCCCAGCGCGCCAGACGGTCCACCGCGCCCAGGCCCTGGCGTGCTCCGCCGATGGTGGGCACGCCGACCGCGCGCAGGGCGTCGGCGAATTCCTGTCGAAAGAGCCCCGGCCGGGTGTTCATGAAATAGCACGGCTTGGTCGTCCGCTGGGCCGTCTCGGCCAGGTACTGCGTGTACTGGGTGGGGACCATGGGCGAGTCGTCGCGGCTGTCGCTCACCATGACGATGGAGTCCACGTCGGGCTCCGCCACCAGCACCTCCAACGCGTGGGGCATGTTCACGTCGAATCTGCCGTCGCCCCAGGCATCGAGGGGGTTGCCGTCGCCGGTGATGGGGCCGATGACGCGCTCCGCTTCGCGGCGGCCGGCTTCGGACAGCGGCGCCAGCGAAAGGCCGGCGGCTCCGGCTACGTCCAGGATCAGTTCGGCCTGGCCTCCGGACGCCGTCACGACACCGAGCTTCCGCCCGCCGGGCCAGCGTTCCCCCTGGCAACACGCCAGCACCTCGGTCAACTCGTCCATGTCGCCGACCTCGATGGCCCGGTGGCGCTTGAGTACCTCGGAAAAGACTCGGGCCTCGCCGGCGAGGCCGCCGGTGTGGCTGGTGATGGCGCGGCGCGTGCGCTCGTTGCGCCCGACCTTGAGCACCACCACGGGCTTGCCCCCGTCCGCCGCCTTGTCCAGGGCGGCGACGTATCGTTCCGGGTCGCGGATGGTTTCGGTGAAGGTGGCGATGACCCGCGTGTCGTGGTCGTCGGCCAGGTACTCGATGAACTCGGCGGTGGTGGTCACCGCCTCGTTGCCGGTGGAGACCACGTGGCTGAAGCCGAAGCGGCGGCAGTCGGTCAGGAGCCCGATGGCGATGGAGCCGCTCTGGGTGACGATGGCGACGTTGCCCGGGAGTTTCTCGGGATGCAGCAGGTTGGAGGTGTAGAGGCTCGTGCGGTGGTGCGGGCTGAGAACGCCCATGCAGTTGGGGCCGCACATCGCCATGCCGGACGCGCGCGCCGCGGATTGCAGCGCCTGCTGCCGGCGCCGGCCTTCCTCGCCATGTTCCGCGAAGCCACCGTCCAGCACCACCGCGGCGCCGTAGCCGCGTGCCGCGGCCATCTCGAAGGGCTCGGTCACGAGCCGGTGGTTGACGCAGAAGACGATGGCGTCGATGCCTTCCGGAATTTCCTCCAGGCCGGGGTAGCAGCGCTTGCCCAGCACCGTCTCGTATCTCGGATTGATGGGATAGACCGTGCCGCCGTAGCCCATCCTGTCGAGCATCTCCAGGATGCGCCGGCCCGGGCCGCGGTTCTCGCTGGCGCCGTAGACCGCGATGGACCTCGGCTTGAGGAGTTGTTCAAGTGGCATGGACCGGCCTCTTGCGTGTCACCGCCGCGATCGCCGTGCCGATCAGCACCAGCGTGAACAGCAGGCTCGACACCACCGCGAGCACCGGGTCAGCCTCCAGCCGCACGCTCTCGTACATCTTCCGCGGCAGGGTGGAGGCGTCGCGCCCGGCGATGAAGATGGCGATGACGGTCTCGTCGAACGAGTGGAGGAAGGCGAACAGCGAGGCCACGAGGAAGCCCGGGCGCAGCACCGGCAGGGTGACGTGGAGGAAGGTCCGGAGCGGTCCCGCTCCGGCGCTCATGGCGGCGCGTTCGAGGTTGCGGTCGAAGCCTTTGAGCGTGGCGGATACGATCAGGAAGGCCACGGGCACGGACACACAGGAATGGGCGATGATGACCCCGATGTGGTTGTTGGTCAGGCCTACCGGACTGAAAACGGCGTAGTAGCCCAGCGCCAGCACGATGTGGGGGACCATGAGCGGCATCATCAGCAGGAAGTTCACCAGCCCGCGGCCCGGGAACCGGAAGCGCACCAGGGCGAAGGAGGCCGGCACCACCAGCGCCATGGTCACGAACATGGTGGCGGTGGCGATGATGGCGCTGTTGATGGTCGGCGCCGTCCACAGCTCGTTGCTGAAATATTCCCGGTAGTACCCCAGCCAGTAACCCGTGGGCGGGAACGCGAACGAGGGTGAGTCGCTCAGCGACATGGGGATGACGATGAACATCGGCGCCGCGATGAAGGCGCCGATGGCGATGGCGATGGCTCTCAGGAGGTTCATGGCGCGCACTTATCCCCAGAGCTTGTCCAACCCCACCAAGCGGTTGTAGACGGCCAGGAGCGCCATGGTGGTCGCCAGCAGCACCACAGCCATGGCCGAGGCGAAGCCCCATTCGAGAAGCTCCTCGATCTGCTCGCCGATGAGCCCGGCGATCATCTGGTCCCTGGGTCCGCCGAGCAACACCGGCGTGACGTAGAAGCCCAGGCAGATGATGAAGACCAGCGTGCAACCGTTGACCACCCCCGGCAGGCTCAAGGGCAGAAAGACCGTGCGGAATCCCTGGAACGGGGTGGCCCCCAGACTGGCGGCTGCCCGCAGGTGGTTCGGGTCGATCTTCTGCATGGCCGCGTAGATCGACAGGATCATGTAGGGGATCAGGATGTGCACCATGCCGAGGGTGGTGGCGAAGCTGTTGAACGGGATCTGCGGCACCGGATCGAAGCCCACCCAATCCAGCAGCTTGGTGACCGGCCCCTTGCTGCCCAGGATCACCAGCCACGAGTAGGTGCGGACGAGAAAGCTCGTCCAGAAGCTCATGGCCACCACCAGCAGCAGCGCGAACCCCAGGGTGCCGCCGTACCGTACGATGACGTAGGCCAGGGGATAGCCCAGGAGCAGACAGATCAGGGTCACCACGAAGGCGAACCAGAACGTGTTCCCCAGCACCCTGGCGTAGAGCGGCGACGAAAAGAACTCCCGGTAGTTGACGAGCGACAGCGTCGGGTCGGTGAAGCTGATGACGGCGACGTCCAGAAGCGGATAGACGAACAGGACGGCGATAAACAACACCGCCGGCGCGGAAAGCGTCCAGGCCGATATGTTGGCGCGGGAGCGCCACGGCCTGGACGCCTTCCTGCCGGCAGCGATGTCGGCGGGCCTTGCGGAGGTCGCATTCATTCGTGGCGGTCCGTCGAACCCTCCAGTCTCATGTGGCCAGCCACTGGTTGAAACGCTTGGTCAGCGCGCTCAGGTTCGTGCCCACCCACAGCGGATCGGGCTGGTACGTGAGCGGCAGGTTGTCCTTCCACGTGGGCATCATCCGCGCCTTCTTCTCGTCGATGTGCTCGTAGGCCCCGGTGATCCACGGGCCGGTGTTCATCAGGCGGCAGAAGACCCCCAGGTTCTCGGGCTTCAGGCAGAACTGCGCGAACCGCCAGGACTCCGCCGCGTTGGGAGTGCCGCGTGCCACGATCCAGTTGGAACGGCGCATGTGGGCCTGGTTCCAGATCACCTCGAGGGGCACTCCCTGCTCCACCGCCACCCCGGCCCGGGTGTTCCACATGGGCATCATGTCGACCTCGCCGTCGCGCACGAGCTGCACCGACTGGGAGCCACGCCGCCACCAAACCTTGACGTGGGGCTTGAGCTCGTCGAGCTTCTTGAAGGCGCGATCGATGTCCAGGGGATAGAGCTTGTCCTTGGGCACACCGTCCGCCAGCAGCGCGAACGGCAGCATCCGGGCGGCGTCCTTGTAGGCGCCCCGGTTGCCGGGGAACTTCTCCACGTTCCAGTAGTCGGCCCAGGACTGCGGGCCGCCGTTGGGGAACTTCTTCTTGTTGTAGACGAGGTTGGTGGAGATGGAATGGCGCGAGATGCCGTTGTAGCCGATGGTGTCCGGCGGATAGTCGGTCAGGCGGATGATGTCGTAGTGGATGTGCTCCAGCAGGTTGTCGTTGAGCCCGCGGATGGAGTCGGACCGTCCCATGCCGGCCACGTCGAACTCGTAGTGGCCCGAGAGCACCTGCGCCTTCATCTTGGCGAACGACACCGGCGTGACGGGTTTCACCGCGATCCCGCTGGCCTTCTCATAGGGCTTGTAGTAGGCCTCGGCCTCCGCTTTGCCCCAGCTTCCGCCCCAGGTGTTGATGTAGATGGTCTTGGTCTTGGCCCGGGCCTTGGACGCGATGTAGGGTGCTCCCAATATCATTGCGCCGGCCGCTACGCCGCCACCGATGAACGCACGGCGGTTGACGCCCTTCGTACCGCTGGTCTCCTTGGAGTCCTTCATGGATCATCCCTCCTGTCTCGAATGTCGACTTGCCAAACCGTTGAAGCCGTCAGCAACCCAAACTCAAACAAACAGGCGCGAGCCCGTTGCGTGAGCCGACCCTTATCAAAAGCGGCAGGGGACGGCAAATCAAAAATTTTCCGCGGAAGCGGGAGTCCAGGGGCGGTGGTGGGGCACTACAGCGGCGTTGCCCCGCCTCCCCACCCCTGGATTCCCGCTTCCGCGGGAATGACGATTCAGGGGGTTGTCGTCTCTCTCAGATGGCGTCTTGACACGGCCTGTTCCGCGGGAATGGCGTGGAGGGGTTCAGGCCTGCCGCGGGCGCTACTTCCGGTCGGGCCAGGCCGCCTGGGAGGTCAGGTCTTGCCACGCGGCCGGGCGGCAGGCGGCTCGGGCGGCCTCGTCGGGCTCCAGGGTTGTGTCCCAGTCGTTGCCGACGAAGCGGCAGCCGGTGACGGCTTGGGAGGCGTCGGACACGAGCCAGCGGATGGGGGCGGCCATGACCTCCGGCTGGACCAGCTTGCCGCGGTCGAAGGGTGCGTTTTCGGGGATGAAGCTCGTGTTGGTGGGACCGCCGGGCACCAGCACGTTGACGGTGATGCCGGTGTCTTCCAGGTCCTTGGCCCAACTCGCGGAGGCGGCTTCCAGGGCGGCCTTGGACATGCCGTAAGGGGTGTAGGCGCCCCGGAACATGGTGTCGAGGCTGGTGGTGACGTTGATGATGCGGCCGGAGCCCTGCTCCACGAGGTGGGGCGTGACGGCGCGAGCCATCAGAAAGGCGCCCTTCCAGTTGACGTCCATCACGCTCTGCCAGCGGTCGGGTTCCACTTCCCAGAAGCGCACGGGCTCGCTCATGTAGTTGGCGCGCACGGTCTGCATGCCGATGCCGGCGGCGTTGACCAGCGCGTCCACGCGCCCGAAGCGGCCGACGACCGCGGCCGCCACCCGCTCGCATTCCTCCGCCTGGGTGATGTCCGCGGTGAGGGTCATGAGGGCGCCTTCTTCCGCCACGCCCGCGACGCTCCGGGCCAAGGCTTGGCAACGCTCTTCCTGGTTGTCCACCACCGCTACCCGCGCTCCGTCCGCCAGCACGGCGAGGGTCATGGTGGTGCCCATGCCGCCAGCCCCGCCCGTGATGATCACGACCTTGTCGTTTAATGGTTTATCAGACACTTAAGATGCCCTTTCTCGAAGTGACTTGAATCTGGATACTACGGACGCGGTTGCGGCGGTCTCTGCGACGAGGCGGCGTCACGCCTCTTGCTTGTTGGCCTTGTACTGCTGGTGGTTGCGGTCGAGGGCGGCGAGGCACTCGGGGTCGAAGTCCTGCTTGGCCACCGGTTCGGCCTCCCAGTGGCCGTGGGTGTCGACGCCGCGCAGCAACGTCGCGCTGGCATGGTCGAACAGGGTCTGGTGCACGTGCGGCGCGATGAAGTGGATGGAGTAGCCCAGTCGCCGGTCATCCGACTCGTTGGGATTGGAGCCATGGATCACGGCCTCGCTGTGGAACGAGATCTCGCCCGCCTCGAGCTCCACGTCCACCGCCTTGGACTCGTCCACGCCCTCGATGGTCTGGCCCCTGGACAGGAGGTTGTCCTCGGCGAAGGTCTCCACGTGCCGGAGCGCGCCCGCCGCGTGGGAGCGCGGGATGACTCTCATGCAGCCGCTCTCGACCCTGCTGTCGGTGAAGGCGAACCAGGCGGTCAGGGTCTCCCGCGGTTCCAGACCATAATAGGTGGTGTCCTGGTGCCAGGAAACGAACCGGGGATCGTGGGCGTTCTTGGTGAAGAAGCTGGAGCCCCAACACAGGATGTTCGGCCCGATGATGTCCTCCACCGCGTCGAGCATCACCGGGTTGCGGATCAGCTCGTTGAGCCAGGGGAAGGGAAGGTGGGCCTTGATGCGGTAACGGTCCTGGAGCTCGCCGCCGATGGTCTGCTCCACGTCCTCCAGTTTGCCCCTCAACGCACGCGCGGACTCCCTGTCCATGACACGGACGGGAAACAGAAATCCGTCGCGATGGTAGGCGTCCATCTGTTCTTGTGTCAGTACCTTGGGCATTTTCGGTCTCCGTCAAAACAGCAATGTCTTGGAACAGGGCAGGAACGGCCCGGCCAAGGGCTAATCTGGCCTCGGCAACACGGTCTGTCAAGCGCGCCTGGAAGGCGATCCTTCAGCAAATACTGACGTGACGGCACTGCACCACGAGCAAAGTCGACCAGAGCCTGCTATATCGTCCTGAAGAGTTTGGATTCTGGAGAAGGAGGTCTTGAAATGGCTGTAAGAGTAGTTGTGGAAGCCAACGCGAAGCCCGGTACCGGGAACGATCTGGTAACGTTCTTCAAGTCGATTCTGGCGGAGACGCGCGCTCACGACGGCTGTACAAGCGTCGACGCGCTGCAGAACTGCGACAACGCCGACAACGTGCTGTTGGCGGCGACATGGGAAACGCGCGCGCAATACGAAAAGTACCTCGCGTGGCAGCGGGAAAGGGGCGTCAGCGCCAAGCTGATAGATCACCTCGCCGAGACGCCGACCATCCGCTTTTTCGACGTGACCGGCGCCTGATCGGCGACTTGCTCCGGCTACGGGCCGGGGTCGCGTCGGGACGTCGTTACAGCCGCGCCGCCTGTCTCAGGCTGGCGATCATCGAGACCTGGAGGAGGTAGTCGTAGGCCTTCTTCGGGTCCGCGGCGGTCTCGCGCATGGTGTGGCGGAACTGTTCCTGGCGGTCGGGGTCGCGGGCTTCGAGGTTCAGCTTGTTGCGGGTGGAGTGGACGTTGGCATACTCCAGCGCGATGGGACGGCGCTGGCGCTCGTAGCCGTCCAGGTCCGCGTCCGGCGCCCTCCCGTGCCATACCCGCGCGAGCCGTTCAGCCAGGTTGTAGCCGTCGTGGATGCCGCCGTTCATGCCCATGCCGCCCAGCGGATTGTTGATGTGGGCGGCGTCGCCGGCGAGGAATGCGCGCCCTTGGCGATAGCGCGCGGCCACGCGCTGGTGCACGGGGTACAGGGTCCGGTGTTCCACCGGGTAGGGCGTTCCCGTAGGCAGGACGCTCTGGAGGCGCCGCTCGACGCTGGCGTCGCTCAGCACTTCGTCGTCGCTTTCTTCCGGCCGGGTGGGAAACATCACGCGCCACAGCCCGGGCACCCGTAGCAGAAAGAACCACTCCAACGGGTCCGCGAAGTAGCTCACCGGCGCCAGTCCGGCGAAGTGCTCATCGAACCGGAAGGGCGTGCTCACCACCAGGAAGCGCTCGGGCCAGGTGAACCCGTCGAAGGGGATGTCCAAGGCTTTGCGCACGTTGCTGCGGGCGCCGTCGGCCCCTACTAGGTAGCGGCCCCGGAAACGGCGGGTTTCGCCGCCTTGTCCCACCACCACGGTCACCGACGGCCCGTCCTCCTCCACTCCCGTCACTTCGCTTGAGAAGTGTACCTCCGCCCCAGGCAGGGTCGCGAGCTTCTCGTAGAGCAGGCGGTTCAGCTTGAACTGCTCGCACTGGAGCCGGTAGGGGTGCGCGGTGACGTCCGCGATCCGTCCGAAGTCGAACTCCGCGATGCAGCCGGCGCGCTCGCGGTACTGGAGGGTGGGGGCCTTGAGACCCATCGCCAGGAAATCGTCCATTACGCCGGTGGATGCCAGCATGTCGAGGGTAGGGGGGTGGAAGGTGGAGGCGCGCAACGTCTCCGGCAACGCCGCCTCCGCCTCCAGCACGGTCACGGGTATGTCGTGCCGCGCGAGGTGGAGGGCCACCACCAGCCCCACGGGCCCCGCCCCCGCCACGAGCACGCGATCGGTGTTCATATCGTCGGCACGATTCCGGCGGCGAACATGCCCGTTCGGCCCTCACCACCCCTGGATTCCCGCTTCCGCGGGAATGACGACTCGGGCCGTTGGCGCCAATTCTTGCCCGGACCACGTTTTGACACGGTCTGTTCCGCGGGAATGACGGCAAAAGAGACGTAAGCGCCATCCCTACCGGAAGTGCGGCATGATGTGCTCGCTGCATACGTCCAGGTGCTGGAACTGGTCCTTGGCGGCGAAGCGCACGATGAAGGTCTGGATGCCGGCGTCGGCGTACTCGTTGATGAAGTCCACCACCTCGTTGGTGCCGCCGGCCTTGACCACCAGTTGCGCGGCTACCTCCTCGTAGGTCTTGTGGTAGTAGGCCTCCAGGAACGCGCCGCCTTCGCGGCGCGCCTTTTCGGCGTCCGGGTCGATGTGGATGGTGAGGTACAGGCAGCGGTGGATGTCGTCCGGGTTGCGGCCGGCGTCGCTGGCGAAGTCCTCCAGCTTCTTCCGGGACTCCTTGAAGACCTGTAGCGACGGGATGTTGGTAATCCAGGCGTCGCCGTAAAGCGCCGCGCGCTTGAGTCCGCTGTCCACGTCGTTGCTGGACACCCACAGGGGGACGCCGGGCCGCTGCACCGGCTTGGGCAACAGCGAGATGTTCTCGACGGTGTAGTACTTGTTGGGGTGGGTGACGTCGTCCCCGGCCCACAGCATCTTCATGATCTTGAGCACCTGGCTCAGGCGTCCGGCCTTCTGGTTGAAGGGCACGCCGCACGCCGTGTACTCCTCCTCGAACATCTTGTCGTTGCGCGACACGCCCACGCCGCAGATCAGGCGCCCGGCGCACAGCACGTCGACGCTGGCAAGAGCCTGGGCCAGTACCACGGGGTTGCGCATGGCCGCCAGCAGCACCGCGGTGCCGATCTTGACCCGCTGGGTCTTCACCGACAGCGCCCCCAGCGTGCTGATGACCTCCAGCCTCGACTTGGCGGTGACGCTGTCGCCGATCCACACCGAGTCGTAGCCGGCTTGTTCCACCGCGTCGGCGAGGTTGAAGACCGGGCTCAGGTCCGGGACGGCGGTCTTGGCCAGGATGACCCCGCGGGTCGGTAGCAGGATGCCGAAGCTGAGGTTCTTGCTCATTGGGTTCTCCGTGTGTGGTTCGTCCGCGCTCGCCGGAGCGGCAAATGTCAGATACGCAGGAACAGGTCGCGGGTGCCTTCGCTGGTGAGCTGGCTGATGGTGGTGATCCGGTCGCTGAATTCTTTCAGGGTTCCCAGCGAGCTGGGGCCCACGTCGATGAGGATGGAGAAAAGCGAAAAGCTCAGGCGGTCCTTCTCCTTGAGGAACCGCTCGGACCACTCGGCCGACACCTGGCATTCCCCGTCCGTGATGAAAACGATATCCCCCTTTTTATATCGGGATTTCTTGAGGCACTCCAGCGCCGCGTCCAGCGGCTTCTCGAAATCGGTGCCGCCGCCGGGAAAGTGCTCCGCGAGGTCCATGAGCTTGTCCGGTTCGACGTCGGTGCCGCGCCGGGTGTTCAGGTCCAGGACGTGCAGGGCCGTGTCCCGGGAGGAGAAGCAGATGGAGCGGAACGGCCGGCGCTGGCGCCGGGTCAGCTCCAGCAGGGTCAGGGCGACGGCCTTGGACCACAGTTCCTTGTCGCCGGCCATGGAGGAGCTGCCGTCGAGGCACACCACCACCGGCCCCTTGCGCTTCTCCTCCATGCCCCGGAGCGAGTACTGCAACAGCTCGTTCTCCAGCAGGCGCCGCTGAAAGTCCCGGTGCAGCAACGGCTGGCGCAGCGTCACCAGTTCCTGCGGCAGCAGGTGCTCCAGGGCGCCTCCCTGCTCTACCGAGTAGAGCTCCTCGTTGGCGCGCTCGAAGGTGCGCTTGCGCAAGGCCAGCGCGTGGGACTTCATCCGCCCGACCATGCGCACGAGCTTCTTGAGCTTCTCGTTGCCGGCCAGCCGCCGCCCCAGCTCGAGCCGCCGGTCCGCCGGCAGGCGTCCCCCCGAGCCGAGGGCCGAGCCCCAGGCTTCCGCTTCCTCCGCGGCCTCCTCGAGCTGCTGGGCGGCGCGAATGGCCGAGGCCTGCACCCGCGCCCGTGCCTCGTTCTCGACCCGGTCCAGGTCCTCGGTCAACTGCCGCCGCTTCTGCCGGATGGAGGCCGCTTCACCGCGGAGCCGGCTCTTGAGCCGTTCCTGGAGCTTCGCCAACGCGTCTTCCTTGCCGGCGCCGTCCTCTTGCTCGGCCAGTTCGCCCGCGTGCTCCAGCATTTCCCGGACCTTCTGGAACTCCTCTTCCTGCTGCCGCAGCTTCCAGGTGTCCATCATGTCGTGGCGCGTCCACGGCTTCTCCGACTTGAGCGTGGCCAGAAGCCCTTCGCCCACGAGCAGGGTGCACAGGCCGGCCTTGGCTTCGTCCAGGAGGGTCATCTCCCGCAGGATGCGGCTCACTTCGCCGCCGTGAAGCGCGTCGAGAAGCGTCCGGTTGACCGACGCGCTGGGGAGCACGTCCGCTGCGGCGGCGAAGACGATATTGTACTTGAACAGCAGGCAGAAGACGTCCTGGAGCAGCGAAGGGAAGTGGGGGAGGAGAGCCTCGCCGGCGTGCTCCAGTTCCCGCAACGAAGCGGCGTCGCGGCGAAGCTGCCCGTAAGCGTGCCGGTCGTAGCGGTCGCTCTCGATCCAGTTGGCGTTGTCGGGCAGGTCGGGCGGCGGCGCAACCTGCTTCTTCGCCTTCCGCCGCGCCACTACAAGTCCTCCAGCAGGCGCTTCTGCAGGGTCTGGATCTCGTCGCGCATGTCTTCCACGCGCCCCACGGGGCGGTCCGAATCGGAAGCCTTCTCGATGAGCTGCTCCAGCCGGGCGAGGATGTTGCGCAGCTTGGTGTGTCCTTCGATGAGGGCGTGGGAGCGCAGCTCCTCCGTTTCCCACGGGCGTTGCACGTACTCGCCGATTTCCCGCGCCTGGTAGAGCAGTTCCTGCGCCTCCTTCTCGTAGCCGAGCACGATCTCGCGGATGGTGCTGCTCACGTCGGCGCGCTCGGATGGTTCCCGCCACAGCACGTGTTCCAGGAACAGCAGGCTCTGGTCCGAGACCTGGGCGTCACCCGCGAGATACGAGTGGGCCTTCATGAGCGCCAGGGACTGGCGGTAGCGCCGGTCCGAGGCGACGATCTGTTTCTTGCCGAGCTGCCGTCGGACCTCGGCCATGGCCCGGTGGACGTGGCCGGGGACGGGTTGTGCGTCGGTTTCGCGCTGCATCTCTCTCAACTCGTCGAGGGTGATGCGGACCCCGGCCTCTCGCGCCGGCGCCTCCAGCATCCGCAGAAAATGGTAGTCCTCCGCGATGTAGTCCACCACGAACCGGAGCAGGAACCGGTCGTACAAGGCGGTCAGCTCGTCGTCCTCGGGCAGCTCGTTGCTGGCGCCGAACAGGGTGATGAGCGGCACGTCGCGCACGTGCTGGCCGTTGTGGAAGCGGCGCTCGTTGATGACGGTGAGGATCGAGTTGAGGATCGAGGAGTTGGCCTTGAAGACCTCGTCGAGAAAGGCGATGTGGGCCTCGGGCAGCTTGCGTGTGGTGACGCGCCGGTAGTCGTCCTGCTCCAGGCCCTTGAGGCTCACCGCGCCGAACAGCTCCTCGGGGGCGGTGAATCGGGTCAGCAGCCACTGGAAGTAGCCGGCGCCCTCGATGCGGCGGCACAACTCGTCGGCCAGCATCGACTTGGCGGTGCCCGGCGGGCCGATGATGAGCAGGTTCTGCGCCGACAACAGAGCGGCGAGGGCGCCGTCGATGAGCTCGCCGCGCTCCAGAAAGGCCTGTTGCAACTCCTCGCGCAACGCCAGCAGTTTTTCCTTGGGGGTCATGGTGGAAACCTGATGAACGTGTAACAAAAGCGCGTTGGACGTACAAATATCTTGCAACCCTTCGAGGGACGTTTTAACTTAGTGTGAAGAAGGGATGGGCGGCGGCGGTGCCGTTGCCCGCAACCGAGCCGAGAGGAGGGAAGCCCATGCCGATCATCACGATCATTCGTGGCGCGTTTGGGGCCGGTCCGGAGGTTGCCGAGCGGGTGGCGCAGGATTTGGGCTATCCGTGCGTGGACCGTGAGGTGCTGATGGAGGCGAGCAACCGGTACGGTATCCCCGAGGCAAAATACGAGGAGGTGCTGGAATCGGGACCGCACTGGTGGGAGCGCTGGCGCGAGAGCCTGCGGCTGTATCGCATCACCCTTCAGGCGGCCATGTGCGAGATGGCGCGTGACGGCCAGATCGTCTACCACGGTCACATGGGCCAGGAACTCCTGCCCGGCGTCACCCACGTGCTCAAGGTGCTCCTGACCGCGCCGCTGGAATACCAGGTGGAAAAGGTACGGGAGCGGGAAGGGCTCGACGAGGCGGGCGGGCGGCGTTTCGTGGAGAGCGTCAACAAGTCGCGCTCCCGGCGCATGGAAGCCGTCTTCGGGGCCGACTGGCGCGACGCGTCGCGCTACGACCTGGTGCTCAACGCGGGACAGATGACGGTAGACACCCTGGCGCGGTTGATCGAGGACGCGGCCGGGCGCCCCGAGTACCAGAAGACCGCGGAGTCCGATCGGCTCTTCTCCGACCTGTCCCTGACGTCACGGGTTCAGGCGGCGCTGATAGTGTCGCCCAAGACCCGCAACCTGAACGTGCGCGTGCGGGCAAGCGATGGCGTGGTCCACGTCTCCGGCATATTGACCCAGCCCGCCTTGCAGGAGGAGATTGTCGCGGTGGCCAAGGAGGTGTCCGGAACCACGGAGGTGGAGACGGACTTCGAATCGCCGCCGGTGGAGTACATGTTCCCTTGACGGGACCAAGGCCGTTCGCCCTGAGCGCAGCTCCGTGTCGGCGGAGCGAGTCGCGGGGCGTCGGGAGGTAGCGAATGGCGCAGAAGAGCATTCTGGTGACCGGGGGGACCGGTCTGGTGGGCGCGTACGTGGTGGGGATGCTGCAGGAGCGGGGCGAGCGTCCGGTGATCTTCGACGTGGCGGTCAACGAGCGGCTGCTCAGGGCCGTGGGCGTCGATCCCGCGTCCGTGGAGACCGTGCGCGGCGACATCCTGGACCTGCCGCAGCTCGTGAGCGCGATACGCGACTACGACGTCGGCCAGGTCATCCACCTGGCCGCGTTTCTCGGCGAGGAGGTGCAGCGTCGCCCCTACACGGGTGTGCGCCTGAACCTGATGGGCACCGTCAACGTGCTCGAGGCGGTGCGCCTGGAAGGCGTGCCGCGGATGACCTTTCCCAGCTCTGGAACCGTCTATCTGGGCTCGATGGGGGAGGGGCTGCCGACCGTCGACGAGACCATTCCCATCAACCCGCCGTCGGTCTACGCCGCCACCAAGGGCGGCTGCGAGTTTCTCGGCAACGCCTACGCCAAGATGTACGGCTTCGAGTTCGTGTGCATCCGCTACGTGGGGGGCCTGTACGGTCCGTCGCCCACGACCATGAAGGCGACCCGCGAGCAGGCGATTCAGGACATGATCCGCGCCGCGTTGAAGCGGGAGGACGCGGTCATCAACTGGCCCTACGGACCCACGGAAATCCTCTACGGCAAGGACGCGGCCACCGCCACCGTTCTGGCCGCGTTGAAGCCGGAGCATAAGGACCGGCTCTTCCACATCGGCTGCAGCGGCATGGTCACGGGCGACGACATCCTGGCGGCGGTGAAGAAGCAGTTCCCCGAGTCCCGCGTCGCTCTGCAAAAGGGCAGCGATCCGATGGCGTATCCGGCGAACCGGGCCCTGACGGACCTGTCGCGCGCGGCGGAACAACTCGGCTTCGAGGCCGAATACACCCTCGACAAGTCCATCGCGGACTATGCCGAGACCATGAGGAAGCTTGAGGGGCTCTAGCGCAACGCGTTCGCCGCACCTCCGGGTCCGCGCGGGCGGCGCGCTGCCGCCCCGCGGTGCGGTCCATTCCTCCGCGTCATGATTGTCGCCGTCGTTCTGTCCGCGGGCGCCTCCAGCCGCATGGGAAGGCCCAAGGCCCTCCTGCCGGTGGACGGGGTGCCGTTCATCGAGCGCATCGTGCGCGCGCTGGAGCGCACCGAGGTGGAGCGTACCCTGGTGGTGCTGGGCCACAACGCCGAGGCCATGCGCGAAGCCATTGCCTATCTCGGCGTGGACACCGTGGTGAATCCCGACTACGCGCGCGGGCAGCTCTCCTCGCTGCACACCGCCATCCGGGCATTGGACGGCGAGCCGGTGGAAGCGATCCTGGTCCACTTGGTGGACCACCCGTTCATCGAGAGCCGCCTGGTGGACCGCATGATCGAACGCTTCCGCGCGGAACAGAAGCTCATCGTCGTGCCGCGCTTCAACGGCCGGCGCGGCCATCCGGTGCTCTTCTCCAGCAGGCTGTTCCCGGAGTTCATGGCGGCCTCGCTCGACACCGGCGCCAAGCCGGTGGTGCGCGGGCATCCCGAGGAGACTCTCGAACTGGACACCGACGAGGCCGGGATCCTCGTGGACATCGACACGCCCGAGGAATACCGGAAGCACGTCAAGGACTGATAGTCTTGATCAGGAGTGGTGAATGTCCCGGTTGAAGCTGAATTTCGCTTGCGGCAGCTATGATCTCTTGCGCCCGCTGTGGGAGAAGGTGGTGGAGCCCGCGGGCATCGACCTCAACGTGATGACCATGCCGTCGCCGGAACGCCACGGGCGCATGCTGCGCCACGAGGAGTTCGACGCGTGCGAGTTGTCCCTGGTGGGGTACCTCGTGGCCCACGACCAAGGGCGTGATTTCACCGCCATTCCGGCGTTTCCGCACCGGCGCTTCCGCCACAGCTACATGGTCAAGCGCAGCGGCTGCGGCATCGAGCAACCCGCGGACCTGAACGGCAAGCGGGTGGGCCTGGACACGCTGCAGAACTCCGCCGGCCTGTGGATGCGCGGCATCCTGCAGGACTACTACGGCCTCGACCTCCGCACCGTGGAGTGGTGGTGCCAGGAGGAGGAGGACGTCCCCCTGGAGCCGGCATCGTGGATGAAGATCCACCGGGTGCCGGAAGGCCGCGACATCGACGAGATGCTGTGCGCCGGCGACCTGGAAGGGTCGCTTTACCCCGAGGTGCTGCCGTCCATCCGGGCGGGCTCGGACAAGGTGGCGTTGCTCTTCCCGGACCCCAGGCAGGCCGAGGTGGACTACTACCGCCAGAGCGGCATCTTTCCGATCATGCACACGGTGGTGGTCAAGGACGAGATCCTGGAACGCAACCCCTGGGTGGCGGTGAGCCTGCTCCAGGCCCTGCAGCGCGCCAAGCAGGTCTGTTACGAGCGCATGCGCGACCCTCGGAGCCTGGCGTTGGTATGGGCCAAGGAAGAGCTACAGCAGCAGCACGAGATCTTCGGCCCGGATCCCTGGCCGTACAATCTCGAAGACAACCGCCCCGCGCTCGAAGCCGCGGTCCGGTACGAGTTCGAGCAAGGCATGATCAAGAGCAAGCCCGCCATCGAAGAGCTGTTTTTTCCGCCCTCCCTGCAGGAAATCCAGCATTACGTTTGACCTCCGCTCTGCCGCCGCTACGCACCAACCTCGATCCGCCCTTGGCGTGGGGTGCGGCCCGAGTATTTCAAGCCGGACCGACGATTTGCTGACACCATCCACCGCGTCTGTGGATAACCTGTTGACATACGCGTGTGTGGATGGGTCTCCGGCCTTGTGAGAAGCCGGTTTCACCAACTTGCCCAAAGAGTAGTCAGCGTTTTTTGTGAGTTTTCGAATCCTTACGGATGAGTGTATCCCGGGGCGGGAAGCCGCAAGACGGCTTGGCGTGGGCGGCTCAGATCCGGAAGGTCCGGTGGGTGCTCGGGGCGAACAACTCCTCGATGGGCATGGGGCGCTCGATCATGCCTTGCTCGTGCATGTAACGCACGAATGTCTCAAGGGTTTTGCGGTTGGTCTCCAGTCCATAGGGCCAGAAGTCCTCGCCCATGGCCGCTATCGTTTCGTAGGCGTGCTCGGTCAGAAACGGCAGTGTCAGCGGCAGGGCGCTGGTCTGGGTCAAGTCTTCCATGGCCAGATCCTTGGCCTCGGAGAAGGCTTTCATGAGGGTGGCGGCGACCCAGGGATGTTCGTCGAGGATCTCGCGCCGGATGGACACGGTGTGCATGATGGGGAAGATGCCGGTGCGGTTGAAGTAGTCCCGCTCCACCTTCCACGGTTCCTGGAACAGGCGCCGCACCCGCCCGGTGGCGGGATCGAAGGTGGACGGCGTGCGGGCCGTGATCAGCGCCTGGATGTCGCCGTCGGCGAGCATTTGCGCGAGCGAACGGTCGGACGGCGCGAAGCCCAGCCGGATGCCCGCCGGCTCCACCGGCTCGAAGGGCAGGCGCCCCGGGTCTTCGAGCCCACCCTGGATCCACTCCACGTCCGCCGCGCGTACACCGTAGTCGTCCGCGAGGATGCCCCGGGCCCACACCGCGGCGGTCATCTGGTACTCGGGAACGCCGATGCGCTTGCCGCCGAGGTCCTGCGGCGTGTTGATACCGGAGCCGCCGTGCACGAAGATGCAGGACTGCCGAAAGAACCGCGACGGAAACACGGGAATGGCCACGAGGTCGTCGAGCCCACGTCCGCGGCGCACCACGTAGCCGCCGAGGGAGGTCTCGGCCACGTCGAACTCGCGGTACTGCATCATGCGCCAGAAGGTCTCTTCCACCTTGAGCGTGAGGCAGTTGAGCTGAATGCCGTCGGGCCGCACGCGTCCGTCCCGCAAAGCCTCGGTCCGGTCATAGTGGCCGCACGCCAGAGTCAGGTTCAGCATGATCTCTCCCGATTGACAGGGTTCCGGCAGATTAGCTAAAGCTGGAGCAGTTTTCCAGCAGCGATGTGTGACAGAGCGCTACGGTGCCTTGTCCCGCCAACGGGCAATGACGAGGCAGGACACCGGCACAGGGGGTTGCCATGAGTGATACGCCGGCGCCGGTCAAGAAATGCCTGATGCGGACCATGTCCGACACCATCGAGACGGACATCCACCGGGTCCACGTCATCGCCAACGAGATCCTCCCACGCTACGACAAACCCGAGTTGTCCTTCGAAGAGTTGCGCAAGGTGGCGGACGGGCCGTTTGACTTCTTCCTCGCGCCGATCCTGTTCGCCGACGACTACGCGCGCGACCCGAACATCATCTACAACGAGGGGGTGCGGCGCGAGATCCGCGGCCACGCCTTGGAGATCGCGCGGCGGCACGGCTTCGACGTAAACCCGCCGGAGTTCATGCCGGGGGTCGAAACGTCGCTGAAGCAGACCCGGGACGCGGGCCTGAGCAACATGGTCCTCACCACCAGCGGCCGCCGCTACAAGCACCGCGTGATGGAGGAGGCCGGCATCAGCGAGTACTTCGACGAGATCATCGACCGCGACGAAACCTACTTCCGCAAGGAGCAGGGCATCTACCACCTGTTCCGCAGGCTCGACCGCAACCTCGACGTGATCCTGCTGTCGGGGACCGCGACCTACATCCGGGCGGGCAACAACCTGGAGTTCGCCCAGGTGGCCGGCAACGACCTCACCGTGTTCACCGTGGCTCTGGCCACCGAGTACTCCTACAACGACGAAGAGACCCTGGCCGCGGCCAAACCCAAGCTGCTCATTCGGAGCCTGGAGGAGCTGATCCCCAAGCTGCGGCAGGCCGGCGTCCTGCCCGCCGCGGCCGCCTCGACCGCGGCTTAGGCCAATTCTGATCCATTGCCGCCGGGACAGCCGGCGTTCCCGCTCACCGCCGCCCACGGGGAGGCTCGTGACGGGGCTTGCCCGGCATCAGCGGGTCCTGGTAGGGCGCGAGCAGGCGCGAGCGTTGGCGAAAAAAGCGCGCCGAGGACTCGTGGGCGGGGAGGGTGGCCGCCACGGCGGTGTACATTTTCGCGAGCGCATGGTGGAGCTGCCAGTTCTCGGGTTCCGCGTCCAGGGCACGGAATGCCTCGGCCTGGGCCCGGGCGATGAGGCGCCCGGCCAGGTCCGGGTCGTGACCGTGGATCACCGCCCAGTTGGCCGCGACGTTCTCGAACAGCAGGGCGCGTGGATAGGTCGCCATGGGTGCGAACGCGCGGATCGAGCGCTCGATTTCGGTCATGAAGGGGCCGGCGTACTCGGCGCGGTAGAGCGCCGCGGCGCCGGCGTGGATGGCGTGGTTGGCCCGGATCGAGCCCGCCGCCAACGCGACGGCGCCGGCGCAGAGCAGGCCGCGCACCCACGGCCGGGCCGCGAGGCGCAGCGCCCGGGCGGTCCACGCCGGGCGCTTCCCGGCCGCGACCCGGAGCGCGGCCTCTCTTGACGCGTCCTCCGGAGGCCGGGCCGCGGCGGCGTGGGCAAGAAACGCCACCAGCACGGCGTGGGTCAGCCAGCTCACGGCGTCGTAGAACGCGGTCATCCCCTGGACGAACCAGCCCAGCAGGGCGGCCGCGGCAAATGCCGCCAGCGCCGCGTCGGCGGGCGCAAGCCGCGTGGCCGCGCGCCATGCCGCGGCGGCCGTGGCGGCCCAGAGGGCAAGCCAGACGGCGAGGCCGGTCAGGCCCTCGGTGGCGGCCTTGCCCACCGCCAGGTTGTGGGCTCGGTCCTTGGCCCGGTTGTGCTCTCCGCCGGTGCGGTCGTGCCGGGCCGCGGCCACCATGTAGTTCTCCGGGCCCCAGCCGAGGAGCGGGCGCTCGGCGAACGCGAGCAGGCCCGCGCGCCAGTTCTCCAGCCGGCGGCGGAGGGTGGAGCCGATCGTGGCCGTGCTGGTGAGGCGGTCGAGCAGGACGATGCCGGACGCCGGCGCGCCGGCCTCCGCCCCCGCCGCGGCGTCCCGCCCGGCCGGGCTGCGCACCGCGAGCGCCGCCAGCAGCACCGCCCCCGCCAGGCCGAGTCCGAGGGCGGCGCGTCCGGCCCGGCGGGCGTTGGGCGACGGCCCCAGGAAGCCATAGAACGCCGCGGCGCCGGCGGCGCCCGCCCCCAGGCCGGCGAAGGCGCCCAGGGACCCCGACAGCGCCAGCGCCCAGGCCGCGAGGGCCGCGGTGGCGCCCCAGAACGCGCGCGGGAGCGCCCGGGCCGGCGCGCCGAGGAACGAGCGCGCCAGGAAGCCCGACGCCACCAGCGCCACCGCCTGCATGTAGGCACCCAGGAAGAGCGGGTTGCCCAGTGTCAGGGAGATGCGCGGGTAGCGCATCTCGTACAACCCCGCCAGCCCGAAGGTCTCCGGCGCGTGGAACCGCGCCACCGACAGGAGGGCGACCGCGCACCCCACCGCCAGGTAGAGGTTCAGCCACATCCGCCACTGTCGCGCCGTGCGCAGCAGCGCCGCCAGCAGGAAGGCCAGGGCCACCCAGTGGGCGGCGTCGACCAGTCCGCCCATGCGCGGGTACTCGGACCACAGGCTGCGCTGGAGGCTCGCGCCGAAGGCCGCCGACAGTGCGCCGGTGGCCACGGTGGCGGCGAACAGGAGGAGAAGGCCGGGCGGGGAGCGCCGCTCCGGGCGCAGCGCCGCCAGCACCGCCCACAGCGCCAGCGCCGCCGCGATCAGCGAGCGCGCGTACACCGCCTTGGCCACGGTGGACGAGAACACGACGTCCGGCAGCACCGCCAGCGGCGTCAGCATCACCAGGCCGAGGAGCGCCAGCGCGCCCCGTTCCAGGGCGCGTTCCGGCCACCGCGTGGCCGCGACGGCGGGTGGCGCCGGGCCCTTCACGTTCCGGCCCTGCCGAGCCCGCCGTGCCATCGTCTCAGCACCTCTGGCAGCGGGTGGAGCGCCGGCCCGCGCCGGGACGCCCGGCCGAACCGCCTGTCGGCGGCGGGTTTCTTATCAGAGAATCGACCGATCTCACCGAACTGCAATTTCTTTTGTGCGCAGGTGCTCGGGTACGGCGCGTGCGAAGACGATATTCTGTTTTCACTTACTATAGTGAAAAATATAAGATTTCGTGACATTATATTCTAATATATGTCAATTCTGTCAAAACGTAAGGAAGGTAACGCGGCACACGATCAAGGATGACTTGCCGCCGGCTTGAGAGGGAACCGGCTTGGCCGGGCGGCCGGTGTAGGGCGTAGCGTCGGAGGTCTTCGCGGATGGCGACAGCGGGGACGGAAAACATCGGCCAACAAGGCAACGAGGACATGGGCGTCCTCCGCTTCCCTCGTATTCGAGGTATGCTGCCGTGGCTCCTGATCCTGGTTATCTGGGCTGCTGCCTCCTCGCCTCCGTCCGCCTTCGCACAGACCGTCACCGAGATCTGGTCCGCGACCATGACGCTGGGGGGAGGCGCCGATGAGGCAAAGTATAGCCATCCTTCCGCTGGGGGGGATGGGTCTGTATCCGACGACGACTTCGAGTTAGACGGCACGACGTACACCATCTGGTCATTGTGGCATGGTACTTCCAATAACCTACTAGGGCTCCGTTTCGCGACCGGAACTCCGTTGGCGCCGACGCGGCTGCCTGCCGCAGCCGAGTCGGAACTCACCCTGCAACTCCAGAACGAGGACGACGCCAACGACTTTACGACCTACAGTTATCCGTTGCACAATGCGGCGGTGTTCTCTTCCACGTACCAATTTACCACCAGCCACTACACTAACCGACTCCCGTCCGGCCAGGGCCCGGGTGAATCCCTGAGGGTCAAGCTGATCCGCGCTCTCAACGCAGCCCCGACGGCGTCATTCGGGACGGTGACGACGGCGGAGGACGTGGCGTACACCTTCGCCGCGTCGGACTTCGGTTTCATGGACGCCGATGGCGACACGCTCTCCAGCGTGAAGGTCCTCGGACTACGGGGTACCGGCACCCTCCAGGTGAACGGCACGGCGCACACGTCGGCGGACGGGCCGAGGACGGTAACCAAGTCCGAGATCGACAGGGGCCATCTCGTGTTCGTTCCGGCCGCCGACGCCAGCGGCCGCTCGTTGTTCGACTTCAGGGTGAACGACGGCACGATCGATAGCACCACGGCTTACTTCATGACCATCGACGTCACCGCGGTGAACGACCCGCCGTTCGTGGTCAAGGAAATTCCAGTCCAGGTCGCGCATGTCGGAGTCTTGTTCAACTACACCGTCCCCGAGGACACGTTCAGCGACGTCGAGACCCCCGCGACGCTGACCTACTCCGCGACGAAGTCCGACGACACCGCCCTGCCCACCTGGCTTTCCTTCGACCGGTCGGCTCGCAGTTTCTCGGGCACGCCGCCGGCGAGCGGAACGCTCTCCGTCAAGGTCACCGCAACCGACGACGACGGCGCGACGGGGTCGGACATCTTCGCCATCAAGGTCCCCACGACGGATGTGTGCCTTCGCTCGCCCGCGGTGCGCGACGCCATCGTAGAGGCGGTCTCCGGGGTCACCGACTGCGCGGACCTGACCAACGCCCACCTCGCGGCCATCACGACGCGTCTGTCCCTGACCAATGTCGGTCTTACGAGCCTGCAGGCGGGAGATTTCGCCGGACTCGGCGGCCTGACAGAGCTGGATCTGAGCGACAACGCCCTGACCGCACTGCCGGCGGGCATCTTCGACGGACTCACTGATCTCGAGGACCTGTATCTGGAGGACAACGCCCTGACCGCACTGCCGGCAGGCATCTTCAACGGAACCACTGGGCTGAGTATCCTGGATCTGACCAACAACGCCCTGACCGCGCTGCCGGGGGGCGTCTTCGACGGACTCACTGAACTGCAGTTTCTGTACCTGGCTGGAAACACCGGCGCGCCGTTCAGGCCGACGGCCAGCGCCGGCGAAGACCAGTCGGTGATGCCCGGAGTGACGGTCACGCTCTTGGGCACCCGCGGGGGCCCCTGGGGCGACAACGTGACCTGGGAATGGACCCAGGTGGACGGTGCGAACTCGAACACGGCCGTGACCGGCACCGCGACCGTCACGCTCACCGACGGGACCACCGCGACACCGACCTTCACCGCACCGTCGCCAAGGAATCTGCACTTCAGGCTGGTCGTGAGCCCCAAGCTGGCCCCGAGCTCGTTAACCCAAGATCAGGCGGCAAGCGGCATCGCCCCCAGCGCCACGGACTGGGTAACCGTGAGGGTGCCGGCTGGCGACATCACCCTCGCCACCGACTACTCCGAGATTGTCGTGGGGATGCACGTCCCCACTCTGACTCTCACCCGCACCGGGGACCTGACGGATGCCTTGACGGTAGGCGTGACGGTGAGCGAACCAGTGCGGCAGGCGCTTGCCAGTACGAATTCCCGGAACGCGCAAGTGACGTTTGCCGCGGGCAGCGGGAGTACGACGTACACGATCCCCGTCTTTTGGTTCGATCCCGGGTCGCCCGCGACGGCGGCGACGATCACGGCGTCGGTGGACCCGGTGACGCTGTATGACGTAAGCGCGGCGGAGGTGGAGATCACGGCGCTGCCGACGCCGGACGGGATGATCGTGGCGAGACTGGGTGCGGACTCCTACGAAGTGGCGGAGGGTGCGGGTTCGGTCACCCTCCGCGTCGAAACACGAACGTTGGAGGGGTTCGCGAGACCGAACAGGAGCGTGAGGGCTCTTAGGGCTCTGACAACAGGAGGAACAGCCCGGAACGCGGAAGACTATTCGCCCTTGTCGGTCAGTCCTCAGATTCAGGCGTCGGACTGGACGGCGAGCGGCACGGTGTTCACGTTCACGCAATCGTTCACGGTCGATATCCTGGAGGACTCGATTCACGAGGGCGCGACCCAAGAGACGATCAACGTGGATATGGGACTTGCTCCGAGCGTCGATTCTACGATCGTCCGGATGCAGACGGCAACCGGCGACCCCTGTAGTCCATGTCGTTCCACGGTGACGATCCTGGACAACGATGATGAGCCGGCTCCGGAGCTCTCGGTGACGGCCACGGCCATCGCGGAGGCGGAAGGGACGTCGACGGTAACAGTGAGTACGGGAACGGGGTCCACGTTTGCGACGGAACAGACGGTGGTGCTGACATTCGGTGGGACGGCCACGGCAACGGAGGACTACACGGTGAATCCGGCGGCGTTGACGCTGACGCTGCCGGCCGGGAGCGGCACGGAGGCGTCAAGAGTGTCCGCGGTGGTGACGGCGATGGACGATACGTTGAACGACGACAACGAGACGATCTTGATAGGCGCCACGTTGGGGGGCACGGCTTTCGGGACGCGTCTGACCGTGACGATCACGGACGATGACGAGGGGCCGGAGCTGACGCTGACGGGGGTGGAGGGGCTGGGCACCACGGAAGCAGGAGGCACGGCGACGTTCTCGGTGGCGCTGTCGACCGCGCCGTCGGCGCAGGTTGAGGTGGGTTTGACGAGCAGCGACACCGGGGAAGGCACGGTGTCGCCGGCAACGCTGACGTTCACGGCAACGGACTGGGCGACGGCGCAACCGGTAACGGTGACGGGCGTGGACGATGCGGCAGTGGACGGGGACCAGGAATACGAGATCGCCATTGTGGTGACGAGCACGGACGCGGGCTACAACGGCTTGTCGGTGGGCGCGGTCACGGTGACCAACGCCGACGACGAGCTGGCGCTGACTGTGGGGACGGTGGCGGACGACGACGTGGTGAACATCGCGGAGAAGGCGACGGGGTTCGCGGTGAGCGGTGCGACGGGGAGCGAGGCGGGCGTGGGGGTGACGGTGCGGATCGGGAGCGGGACGCTGACGGCGACGTCGGACGCGGGCGGCGCATGGACGGCGACGGTGGGCGCGGATGCGGCGTACGTCACGGGGCCGAGCGTGGTGCTGACGGTGAACGCGGAGAAGGCCGGGTTCACGGATGCGGCGGAGGTGACGAAGACGGTGACGGTGGACCTGGCGGCGCCGTCGGTGAGCTACACGCCGCCGGCGGCGTTGCCGCGGGGCGT